>AQOF01000033.1 GCA_000565345.1 Salinivibrio costicola subsp. costicola ATCC 33508 = LMG 11651
GTTGGAAAGGGTATAGGTGGTGGGTGTGTTTTCCAGGGTATGGCGGATCGCCGCTTTGTACAACGCACGATCAGCTTGTGCTCGTGTTGCTCGTACTGCGGGTCCTTTCGACGCATTTAGGGTTCTAAACTGGATCCCGCCTTTGTCGATAGCTTGCGCCATCGCACCGCCTAGGGCATCAATTTCTTTTACCAGGTGTCCTTTCCCGATCCCGCCAATCGCAGGGTTACACGACATTTGTCCCAAAGTGTCGATATTATGGGTTAATAACAACGTTCTTTGATTCATTCGAGCGGCGGCTAGTGCTGCCTCGGTACCAGCATGGCCACCACCCACAACGATGACGTCAAAGTGATCCTGGTAAAACATGATTAAAGCCTCAACCTGGTTAAGTGTTTGCGCATGAACTAAGCAAAAGGGGCGACATTCTAGCGCTTTTTCTCTCAATAAGGAACCAAACCTTGATCCTGATCTTCTTAAGGCTTTCGCTTTATATATATAAGATCTTTATATAGATCCTTTATTAGATCTACTACTAAGGAAGCGGATCTCAGTGGATAAGCGGTAAAAGATCATTGAGATCAAGGATCTTGGAACGATCACTTTCTGTGGGTGGCCTTGGATCGGATCCTGTATCACCTGTGATCAAAATGCCCTTTTATCCACAGGGCGATAAGAAAGAAAAACTATCAAATGGATAACTAAAGGAAGATCACTGGGTTATTCCTTAGTTATCCACAGTCTGTTTGATTAATTATTGTTCACTTAGATGCCTGAAGTAATGGCTCCCAATCGGTTAACCAGCGTTCCGCTTCATCTTCAGGCACCGGATGAGCTTGAATATCGATGTCGATTCGTTCGCCAATTTTGACGGCCCCGAGATCTTGTAATAGGGCGTCTGCTTTCATGCCAGCTTCACAAAAGGTGTCATAACTAGAATCGCCAATGCCAACCACCCCGTATTTCAACGCACGTAGCATCGGACGTTCGGTCATTAGCTGTTCCATCAAGGGGGCGATGCTCTCGGGGAAGTCGCCAGCGCCATGAGTCGATGTGACGACTAAGAGCGTGCTGGCGCCCAATACATCATCGAGGATCCCCTCATTGATAACCGCCGTTTGGTACCCCTTTGTCTGCAGTTGATCTGATAGGTGATCGCCAACATATTCCGCGCCACCCAAGGTACTGCCTGTAATAATTGTTATATTGGTCATATTATCCTCACGATTAAGAGTCTCTCGCCTAGTATTGAGACCTTGTTGCTGGGAGTCAATTATTGCTGAATATTGCGGATATCTTCGGGGATGCAGTCGAGGGGATCATGGTGAAAACTATGGGGATAACTTATGATCTTATAACAAGGATAACCGCGATCAACACAGTAGGATAAAGGATCCTTTGTGTAAGGATCCCGTGATCAGGTTGGGGATAATTATTTGCCGATACAAAATGAGGAGAAGATTTTTCCTAATAAGTCATCGGCACTAAATTCGCCAGTAATGGTGTTGAGGTACTGCTGGGTCAAGCGTAACTCTTCCGCCAATATTTCACCGGCCATGTAGCCTTCTAGTTGTGTTTGACCAATGTCCAGGTGTGCGGCTGCACTGGCGAGTGCGTCTAAGTGGCGGCGACGTGCCATAAAACCCCCTTCACTGCCTCCTGCATAGCCCATACAGGCTTTGAGGTGTTGGCGGAGTGCATCGACGCCTTGGCCTGTTTTAGCGCTAAGGCGGATAAGCGCTGGGTGGTTGGTATCGCAGTGGCCCATAGGCTCGCCCGTCATGTCGGCTTTATTACGGATCACCGTCATGCCCATATCTTGGGGTAAACGGGACACAAAGTCCGGCCAGATATCATGTGGATCGGTAGCGTCAGTGGTGGTGCCATCCACCATAAATAAAACGCGGTCTGCTTGTTCTATTTCGCCCCACGCTCTTTCCACGCCGATGCGTTCGACCTCGTCGGTAGCGTCACGTAGGCCTGCGGTATCAATAATATGCAAAGGCATACCGTCGAGATGAATGTGTTCACGCAGCACATCGCGAGTGGTCCCGGCAATATCGGTGACGATGGCACTGTCTTTCCCCGACAAGGCATTGAGTAAGCTCGATTTACCTGCATTTGGGCGGCCAGCGATTACCACCTTCATTCCTTCGCGCATGATGGCGCCTTGGTTGGCCTCTTTACGCAGTGTGGCGAGGTGCTCAATAATGTGATTGAGATCGCTGGCGACCTTACCATCGGAGATAAAATCGATTTCTTCATCGGGAAAATCAATTGCGGCTTCGACGTAAATGCGCAGGTGAATGACCTTTTCCACCAGCGCGTTCACCTGGCTAGAGAAGGCGCCTTGTAGCGACTGTAGCGCCGAACGTGCGGCTTGCTCAGAGCTGGCATCAATCAAGTCAGCAATGGCTTCTGCTTGCGCGAGATCCAACTTATCATTTAAAAAAGCGCGTTCAGAGAATTCTCCCGGGCGAGCGGCTCGTACCCCGTCAAAGGCGCTAATCCTTTGGATGAGCATATCCATGATAACGGGGCCACCGTGGCCTTGCAGTTCAAGTACGTCTTCGCCCGTGAACGAATGAGGGCCTTTAAAGAATAGCGCGATGCCTTGATCGATAGGCTGACCATCCTGGTCGAGAAAGGGGAGGTAATCAGCACGACGAGGCACCAACTCACGTCCGGTCATATTTTTGCCAATCTCATGGGCGAGGGGGCCAGACACGCGAACGATTCCCACGCCGCCCCGGCCAGTTGCTGTGGCTTGCGCCACGATAGTGTCTGTTTGAGCCATAATGCACACTCTATGATTGCAGTGACAGGCCTGTGGGCCATTAACGTGAAAAAGGCGACCGTCAGGTCGCCTTTTTATTATTGCTTGACGCGGCCTGAGTTACGAGCGCGAATGCAGGCCTTTTTTCTCCAAAGACTTATAGATTAACGTCTGTTGGATCAGCGTGACCACGTTCGATACCAACCAGTATAGAACCAGGCCGGATGGGAAGAACAAGAAGAAGAAAGTGAAGACCACGGGCATAAAGGTCATGATCTTCTGCTGCATCGGATCGGTGACCGTGGTTGGGCTCATCTTCTGAATCAGGAACATAGACGCCCCCATCAACAGAGGTAGCGCATAGAAAGGGTCTTGTGCTGACAAGTCTTGAATCCAACCAAAGAAAGGTGCGTGACGTAGTTCGACCGATTCCATCAATGCCCAATAGAGTGCAATGAAGATCGGCATTTGCAGCACTAGCGGCAGGCAGCCACCCAGCGGGTTCACTTTTTCGCGCTTGTACAGCTCCATCATTTCTTGGCTCATGCGCTGACGGTCGTCACCAATACGCTCTTTCATTTCTTGCAGTTTAGGCTGCAGCATGCGCATTTTCGCCATCGAGGTGTACTGCGCTTTAGTAAGCGGGTACATGGCACCACGGACGATGAAAGTTAGCATGATGATAGCCAAGCCCCAGTTACTGACGAAGCTTTGAATCGTCGAGAGCAACCAGTGCAGCGGTTTGGCGATAAACCAGAGCCAACCATAGTCGACCACAAGATCCAAGCTTGGCGCTACGGCGGCCATTTGTTCTTGCAGTTTCGGGCCAACCCATAGGGTTGCCGTTAGGGTCTTACTGGTACCAGCAGGAATAGTGTCACTGGTTTTGGTCTGAATATAACCGTATTGCGAGGTAGTACGTGTACTCAACACATTATTGTCGGCGCGTGGGATCCACGCGGTGGCAAAGTAGTGTTGAATCATGGCCGCCCAGCCTTGATCAAAGGTTACGCTGAGATTTTTGCTTTCCATGTCATCAAAGCTGTACTTCTCGTAACGCTTGTCGTCCGTTGAGTAAGCGCTGCCGCGATAAGTCGGCATGGTTAGGCTACCACCATCATCCAGCAAGTTTTGTTTGAGCTGGGTGTACATAGTGACGCTGGCATTCGCATCGGTTTGGTTATTGATTGTATGCTCAACGTCTACCGCATAACTACCACGTTTAAATACAAAGGTTTTGGTATAACTGATCCCTTCTTTTTCGACGGTCATCGGGACGCGCAAAGTGTCTTGATCGTCTGAGAGAGAGAAGTCGTTCTGGGTCACCTGGTATTGTGCGCGGCCTTCAGCGGTATCAATGCCATTGGCACCAATTAAACCACTTTGGGCGACAAAGGTATGATCTGGCTTAGTATGTAGCAGGGTGAAGGCATTATCAGAGTCCAGCTCAGCATCGTATTGTGGAAGCTCGGCATGGATAACATCACCGCCTTGCGTATCAATTTTCAGTGTTAATACGTCGGTTTTGATGGTGACGAGCTTGTCAGAGACAGGCTGTGCATCAAGAGACGTGGTATCGTTACCGTCATTGCTGCTTGGCACGTCACTGTGAGTCGTTTGCTGCTGCTCAACGCCCTGTCCCTGCGGCTGCGGGGATTCTGGTTTGCTCCATTCCATGTATAGCATGAAAGAAACGAACAATAGGGCAATCAACAGGATATTGCGTTGGGAATCCATTGTTAATTGTCTCTGTTATGGTGGTCGCAAGGCGGTACAGGATCGTAGCCGCCATCATTCAAAGGGTGGCATTTTAATAGACGTTTGCCTGCCAACCAACACCCTTTTATCACACCATGGGATTGAATCGCCATGATGGCGTAATGGGAACAGGTTGGTGTGAACCGGCATCGTGGCCCAATTAATGGGCTAATCACCAGTTGGTATCCCCGAATCAGCGCGATGAGCGCTTTTTGCGCGGCGGTCGCGACAAACGTTGCCATAACTTGTCCAATTCGTCTCGCAGCGCTTGATTACTCAGGTTGTTGGCACTTTTTTTCGCGATAACCACAAAGTCTTTCGCCGGCAGTTGATGCTGACGTAAACGAAAACTCTCGCGAACCACACGTTTAAAGCGGTTGCGATCAACGGCAAGTTTGATTTGCTTTTTCGGGACAGCTTGACCGAGACGTGGGTGTTCGAGCGCGGTGTTTCTGGCGAGTATAGTCAAGTGCGGCGAACCTGCGCGATGAGGTTGCTGAAAGACGGCACTGAAATGTTCGGGAGTTAGCAGACGTAACTCCCGAGGATAAGCGAGCTTATTCACAAATCACTACGGATTATTTAGAAAGCTGCTTGCGGCCTTTCGCACGGCGAGCGGCAATGACCTTACGGCCGTTCTTAGTCGCCATGCGCGCACGGAAACCGTGAGTGCGCTTACGCTTTAGAACTGAAGGTTGAAAAGTGCGTTTCATGGTTTCTACCTTTATTACTGATCAGTGTTAGGTTTGTTAACCCGACGTGGAGGATAGCAGTATGCTTGTCTCCGACGCCTCTCAACAAAGAGGGCGGATTGTAGCCATTGACTAACGATTAGTCAATCACAAAACCCACGCCACTTCGGGCCGTGAATTATAAGCGCTTAGTCGCAGATCGCAAGGATCCTTGCCAACTGATCGCAAATTAAGCGGTGATCCCGACTTGATTCAAAAACTTATGCAATCGGGGATCATCACAGTGATTAAACAGCCAATCCGGTGTGCCCTGAGCGATAATATTGCCATCGTTCATAAATACCACACGATCAGCAACATCACGCGCAAACTGCATCTCGTGGGTCACCACCAGCATGGTTTGGTGGCGAGTGGCGAGCTTTTTCATTAGCGCTAACACCTCGCCTATCCATTCTGGATCGAGCGCGGATGTTGGCTCATCGAAAAGCAGTAGCTCGGCTTCCAGCGCCATCGCACGGCCAATCCCTACGCGTTGTTGTTGGCCACCCGATAAAGAGGCCGGATAGTGGTCGCCTTTATCGCCAAGCCCGATATCGTCCAAAATCTGTTGCGCGCGCTGGCGGGCTTTGGCTTTTTGCCATCCTTTTACAGTGCGCAGGCCTTCAGCAATGTTATCGCGTGCGCTCAGGTGGGCAAACAAGGCATAGTTTTGGAATACAAACCCAGTTTGACGCCGCAACGCCAGAATGTCCTTTTTTGGCGTGGCTGAATTGCCGCTATCGACGCGTTGTTCGTCGATTGTTATCACGCCTTGCTCCGCACGCTCTAGGAAATTAATGCAGCGCAATAAAGTAGATTTCCCAGTACCACTTGGACCAATAATACAGACGATTTCGCCACGTTCGATAGCCAAATCAATCCCATCGAGAACAGCGATGCCCTGATAGACTTTTTTCAACTTTTCTATTTTTATCATCGTTGATACGCCTTATTGAGGTGTGCTTCGGCCCAATATTGCACGCGGGTGAGTGCGACCACGATCGCCCAGTAAATGAGCGCGACGGCCAAGTAGGCTTCAAAAAACTTGAAACTGGATGAGGCTTCCATTTGCGCTTGTGCCATGATTTCGGTCACGCCTAGTGTAAAAGCGAGAGAGGTGGCTTTAATCATATCAATGAAATAGTTCATCAACGACGGCAGAGCAATGCGCACGGCTTGCGGTAAAATAATGCGTTGCATGGCTTGTCGCGTCGTCATGCCGATGGCTAAGCTTGCTTCCATCTGACTGCGATCGACCCCGAGAATTGCGGCACGAATCGATTCGGCATATAGGCAGAAAAGTGCAAACTGATCCCAATCACGGCTGCAGTAAAGGCATCCATCCCCACTAAACTGGGGATCACCTGTGGTAAGCCATAATAGAGCAAAAACAACTGCACCAATAAAGGGGTGCCGCGAAAGAAACTAATGAAGATTTGCGCTAAGCCATTTAACCCAGGGACACGAAAGACGCGAATTAAGGCGATGGCGACGGCTAAGGCGAGGGAGAAAAGTAGCCCCAAAAAGGCCATTTCCATGGTGATCCCTAAATAGCTAAGCAATAGAGGGAACAGCGAGACCATATAATCGAAATCAAACGCCATGAGAGTCCTTTAAACAAAAAAGCCCGCCAACGCGGGCTTTTTAATGTTGGTGAATACTTACTTTTGGGTGACGTCAGCACCAAACCACTTGATCGAAATATCGGCTAACGTGCCGTCATCACGCATGTTGACGAGTGTTGTGTTCACCTCATCACGTAAGCGCTGGCCGCGGTCGTTGTCAACAAATGGCCAGGCGTTGGCAATGGTTTCAAAAGGCTGACCCGCTAATTGTAGAGGCAAGCCCGACTCTTTGATCAATTGTAGTGCGGAGAGGCGGTCCATAATAAACGCATCGGCACGGCCCAGGGCCACATCGTGCTCAATACCGGTTTCGTAGGTTTTGATATGGATATCATCGGACGCTGAATGATCGCGAAGGAGTTGCTCAAAGTTAGAGCCCAAGTTCACCGCGACCGTCTTATCTTTTAAATCTGCGACGGACTGAATCGCGTCATTGCCCTTACGAACCGTGATTTGCGCCCCATCGACGACATACGGGTTGGTAAACAAATATTTCGCTTGGCGCTCATCGGTGATAGTGATTTGGTTTGAAATCGTATCGATACGGCCAGTTTGTAAAAGCCCAAATAAGCCCGAGAAGTTAGCCGTTACATACTCGATATCGTAGTCATTACGCTGACCAATCTCATCCCAAAGGTCGACTTCAAACCCTTGTAGTTGGTCTTGTTTGACAAAGGTAAAAGGAAAGTATCGGCCAGACATGCCCACTTTGACGGTGTCTGATGCAAAAGCGGGGACTGAAATCACCATGCTCAGGCTGAGCAGGGCGTTGAGGATCCATTTAGTCATGAAAAACTCCGTAATAACCACATCAATATTGATAGGAAACGTAATATAGAGGGGCGACGAGGGGACGAGAAATACCTTGTTGTTATGAGTAATAACGTATTAACAGGCGTGAGTCGGATCGATGCGGGACATGGCTCGAATTCTCGGACTGGTCACGACGACCATGTGCGTAATGTTGTGAGTAAAAAGCGGGTAGGCTGTGGCGATCTCTGGGTTATCTGTGGGATCTATGTGCATAAGTCGGATCTTATTCACTGATTTCGGGATCTTGTGGGTAGCGATCTGGGCGCGACAGGAGTACCATTATGACCTTTTCCTTTTCGGTATAACTGCGTGGAGTCAAACGTGTCATCATCGCTTTGGTTGCAGTGTCTTGAACGGCTTCAAGATGATTTACCTGCAACAGAATTTAGTATGTGGGTACGGCCACTTCAAGCCGAACTCAATGACAATACGTTGACCCTGTTTGCCCCTAACCGTTTTGTGCTTGATTGGGTGCGGGATAAATATTTGCATCAGATTAATCAACTGCTGAATGAGTTTTGTGGTGTCGACGTGCCTATGCTGCGCTTTGAAGTGGGCAGTAAACCGGTTGCTGCTGCGCCGCAATCTGCGCCAGCTGGCCCGGCGTCAGCCCCTGCGCCTCAACAAGCGGCCCCTGCCCCCACTCGTGGACGCGTTTGGGAGCCGGCACCGTCACCGGTGCAATCGGATGTCAATCATCGCTCCAACGTGAATCCGAAACACAAGTTTAATAACTTTGTGGAAGGTAAATCGAACCAGCTTGCACTCGCGGCGGCACGGCAGGTCTCGGGAAACCCGGGAGCGGCATATAATCCGCTGTTTTTGTATGGTGGGACGGGTCTGGGTAAAACGCACTTGCTCCATGCGGTGGGGAATGCTATTTCCGATCGAAAGGCAGATGCTCGCGTGGTTTACATGCACTCTGAGCGGTTTGTGCAAGACATGGTCAAAGCACTGCAGAACAACGCCATCGAAGAGTTTAAGCGCTACTACCGCAGCGTGGATGCGCTCTTGATCGATGATATTCAGTTTTTTGCCAATAAAGAGCGCTCACAAGAAGAGTTTTTCCATACCTTTAATGCCTTGCTTGAGGGGAATCAGCAGATCATTTTGACCTCCGATCGCTACCCAAAAGAAATCAATGGGGTTGAGGATCGCTTGAAATCACGCTTTGGTTGGGGCCTGACGGTTGCTATCGAACCGCCTGAATTGGAAACGCGTGTGGCGATCTTGATGAAAAAGGCAGAAGACCACGCGATTCGTTTGCCGGATGAAGTTGCCTTCTTTATTGCTAAGCGGTTGCGGTCGAATGTCCGTGAACTGGAAGGGGCGCTTAATCGTGTCATTGCCAACGCCAACTTTACCGGCCGCGCGATCACCATTGATTTCGTTCGGGAAGCGTTGCGCGATTTGTTGGCGCTACAAGAAAAGCTGGTCACTATCGATAATATTCAGAAAACCGTGGCAGAATATTATAAAATCAAGATGGCGGATTTGTTATCTAAGCGCCGGTCTCGCTCGGTTGCACGCCCTCGTCAAATGGCGATGGCCTTATCGAAAGAGCTGACCAACCACAGCTTGCCAGAAATTGGTGATGCCTTTGGCGGTCGTGACCATACAACCGTATTGCATGCATGCCGTAAAATTGAGCAACTGCGTGAAGAAAGTCACGATATTAAAGAAGATTACTCTAACCTGATTCGAACATTGTCGTCCTAATTATGAAATTTATTCTTACGCGTGAGCAGCTACTTCAACCGCTGCAACAAGTTTCTGGGGCTTTAGGTGGGCGCAGTACCTTACCGATCTTAAGCAATCTTCTGATTGAAGTCGCCGAGCAGCAACTTAAGCTCACCGCCACTGATATGGAGGTGGAGCTTAATGCAACGGCACCGTTGGAGGGAGAGCATCAAGATGGGGCGATAACGGTTCCCTCGCGTAAGTTCATGGATATTATCAAAGGCTTGAACAGTGAAGCCCGTATTACGGTTGCTCAAGAAGGTGATCGTGTCGTGGTGCGAGCGGGTCGAAGCCGGTTCACCTTGTCCACCTTGCCGGCTAGCGATTATCCCAACATCGATGATTGGCAAGCGGATGTAAGCCTGCAGCTGCCACAAAATAAACTGAATCACCTGATTGATGCGACTCAGTTTTCAATGGCAAACCAAGATGTGCGGTATTATCTCAATGGCTTGCTGTTCGAAACCGATGGACAAACGCTACGTACGGTAGGGACCGATGGTCACCGTATGGCAGTATGCCACCTGACCATGGATGAAAGCGCGCCAGCGCAACAAGTGATTGTGCCGCGTAAAGGCGTCAGTGAGCTAGCGCGTTTGTTGGATGATAGTGAGAATCCGGTCAATATTCAGATTGGTGCCTCCAATATTCGTGCGGTAGTCGGCAACGTGACCTTTACTTCGAAGTTAGTCGATGGACGATTTCCTGACTATCGTCGAGTGCTGCCGCAATCGACGTCTCGGACACTTGAGGTTAATTGCGCGGAGCTCAAGCAAGCCTTGTCGTTAGCCGCGGTGCTGTCGAATGAGAAATTCCGTGGTGTTCGGATGAATATTGATGGCAGTGAGCTGCGCATCTCTGCCAATAACCCCGAGCAAGAAGAAGCCGAAGAATTTTTGGAAGTGAATTATCAAGGCGAGGCCATCGAGATTGGTTTTAACGTCAGTTATGTTTTAGATGTGCTCAACGTTTTGCGCTGTAACACTGTCCGTTTTTCAATGACAGACGCGGTCGGCAGTACTTTGATTGAGGACTGTGATCGCGATGATGCCATGTATGTCGTGATGCCCATTCGCCTCTAGATTATGGCGCTCACTCGACTGGTCATTCATGACTTCAGAAATATTGAAGCCTGCGATATCGAACTGTCGTCAGGCTTTAACTTTTTAATTGGCCCCAACGGCAGTGGAAAAACCAGTGTCTTGGAGGCGATTCATTTTCTTGGCCACGGGCGCTCATTTCGCAGCGCACTGAACAGCCGTGTGATCCGTCATCAACAACCGAGCTTAACGGTCCATGGCCGGGTGAAAACGCAAGATGGGATCTTGCTTCCGGTCGGCATTCAAAAGCGCCGAGACGGCAGTGCCGATGTTAAAATAGGCCAAGAAAAAGGGCAAAAGTTGGTGGCACTGGCCAAAGTCTTGCCCTTGCAGCTGATTACTCCTGAAGGGTTTGAGCTATTAACAGATGGTCCTAAATTTCGCCGTGCGTTTATTGACTGGGGGGTGTTTCATTCCCAACCCGGTTTTTTTGAAGCGTGGACGCGGGTCAAGCGGCTCACCAAGCAACGGAACGCCGCGCTTAAAACTGCGCGCAATTACCGTGATATACAAGTGTGGGATGCAGAACTTGCTAGCTTGGCCGAGCAAATTAGTGTTTGGCGACAAGCTTATGTTAATGCTGTGGCCGAGCGCGCAACGGCGTTATGCCAGGCATTTTTACCCGAGTTCTCGATTCAGTTTCGGTTCTCCCAAGGCTGGGAGCGCGGTGCAGATTACCAGGCTTTGTTGGCGACTAACTTCGAACGCGATCAGCAAATGGGCTACACGGTGTCTGGGCCACACAAAGCCGATTTACGCATCAAGGTGGCCGGTACCCCGGTCGATGATGTGCTCTCTCGAGGGCAACTAAAATTGATGGTTTGTGCGCTTCGGCTTGCACAAGGACAGCTTTATAGCGAAGAGCAAGGCATCGCCTGTATCTACCTGATCGATGACTTTGCCTCAGAATTAGACAGCCGCCGCCGGGCACTGCTAGCCAGTGAATTGACCCGGATCGGGGCGCAGGTTTTTGTCAGCGCCATTAGTGCCGATCAAGTCGCGGAAATTTGCGACGAAAATAGTAAGATGTTTCATGTGGAACATGGCAAAATTAACGCAGGATAAATAAGCGAGAGTAACTCAATGTCCAACGAATACGATTCATCGAGTATCAAGGTACTGAAGGCTTGGGTGCCGTCCGTAAGCGTCCGGGAATGTATATCGGCGACACCGACGACGGTACCGGCCTACACCATATGGTGTTTGAGGTGGTCGATAACTCGATCGATGAAGCACTGGCCGGACATTGTAACGATATCGTGACCACCATTCACGAAGACGGCTCTGTATCGGTCCGCGACGACGGTCGTGGTATCCCTGTCGATATTCACGAGGAAGAGGGTGTTTCAGCTGCCCAAGTTATCATGACCGTGCTGCACGCCGGGGGTAAATTTGATGATAACTCGTATAAAGTGTCGGGCGGCCTACACGGTGTCGGTGTCTCTGTGGTTAACGCACTGTCAGAAAAGCTTGAATTGACAATTTGGCGTAACGGTTATGCCCACCAACTCAATTTTTCTCATGGTGAGCCACTGGGTCCCTTGGTTCAACTGGGCGAAACCGATCAAACCGGTACCCGCATTCGTTTTTGGCCGAGTGAAGAAACCTTCACGGATATTCACTTCAACTACGAGATCCTCGCCAAGCGCTTACGTGAATTGTCTTTCCTTAACTCGGGTGTGTCGATTCGATTGATTGACGAGCGCGAGGAAGACAAATCGGATCACTTTAAATATGAAGGCGGTATCCGTGCGTTCGTTGAGCATTTGAATAAAAAGAAAACCGCGATTCATCCATCGGTGTTCCATTTTGAACATATGCGTGATGATGGCGTTAGCGTCGAAGTCTCAATGCAGTGGAATGATGGTTACCAAGAGAACATCTACTGTTTTACCAACAATATTCCACAGCGCGACGGTGGTACGCATTTGGCTGGGTTCCGCGGTGCACTGACGCGAACCTTAAACAGCTTTATGGACAAAGAAGGCTACTCGAAAAAAGCTAAAGCAGCGACGTCTGGCGATGATGCCCGTGAAGGTTTGACGGCGGTGGTATCGGTCAAAGTCCCTGATCCTAAGTTTTCGAGCCAAACCAAAGACAAACTGGTGTCATCGGAAGTGAAATCGGCGGTTGAGTCGGCGATGAGCAGCCACTTGTCTGACTTTTTAATTGAACATCCAGCCGATGCCAAAGTGGTGTGCTCCAAGATTATTGATGCCGCACGTGCACGTGATGCAGCGCGTAAAGCGCGTGAAATGACACGTCGTAAAGGGGCTCTGGACTTAGCTGGCTTGCCTGGTAAATTGGCCGACTGCCAAGAAAAAGATCCCGCCCTGTCTGAGCTCTACATTGTGGAGGGTGACTCAGCCGGTGGCTCAGCGAAACAAGGGCGTAATCGCAAAAACCAAGCGATATTGCCGCTTAAAGGTAAGATCTTAAACGTGGAAAAAGCCCGTTTTGATAAGATGTTATCATCGCAAGAAGTGGCGACCTTGATCACCGCCATGGGCTGTGGGATTGGTCGCGAAGAGTACAACCCCGATAAGTTACGCTACCACAGCATCATTATCATGACGGATGCTGACGTTGATGGCTCTCACATTCGTACCTTGTTATTAACCTTCTTCTATCGCCAAATGCCTGAGTTGATTGAGCGTGGTTATATTTATATCGCTCAGCCACCCCTTTATAAAGTGAAGAAGGGTAAGCAAGAGCAGTACATCAAAGACGATGAAGCGATGGAGCAATATCAGGTCGCGCTGGCACTGGAAAATGCCTCATTATTTGTGAACCCTGATGCGCCAGCGATGCATGGTGAATCGCTTGAAAAGCTGGTCAAAGAGTACAATGGTGTGCTTAAACTGATTCAGCGTATGAAGCGTCGTTATCCTGCGGCATTGCTGAATGAGCTACTGTACCAACCGCGTTTAGCGGTCGAGGAACTTCGTGACGAATGGGCCGCGAAGAAGTGGGTTGAGAACATTGTCGACATCCTTAATCGCAAATCGACCGGTGAAAGCCACTATAAAGCGTCTTGTCGCTTTGATGAAGATCATCAAGTTTGGGTGCCTGAGTTGGTGGTGCGAACCCATGGTGTTGATTACAAGTACCAGGTCAGCTATGACTTCCTGAATTCGAAAGAATATGGGCGTATTGCGAGCTTATCGGAAACACTCGATCAGCTACTTGACGAGGGTGCTTACGTGAAGCGTGGGGAACGGACCCAAAAAGTGGAGACCTTTGAGCAGGCGCTAAACTGGTTGGTTAAAGAATCCATGCGTGGTGTCTCGCGTCAGCGTTATAAAGGTTTGGGGGAGATGAATCCTGATCAACTTTGGGAGACCACCATGGATCCTGAAGGGCGCCGTATGATGCAGGTGACTATCCACGATGCGGTTGCGGCAGATGAGCTGTTTACCACCTTGATGGGTGATCAAGTTGAGCCTCGTCGGGCCTTTATTGAAAACAACGCGCTGAAAGTGGAAAACCTCGACGTGTAAACTACTGATCCGTTAGTTGTCTCTATTAAGGCCAGCAGTATTGCTGGCCTTTTTAATAATTATATATATGCAATATGATGCTCAAGGTATGACTGATTACATACAGAAAAAATTTTAAAATCAGCCATTGAAATCAATTGGCGCAACCCTATATAGAGTAATGAGCGATGCCATTGGGTCGCCGGGGGCTTGTCCGAAACAGAAAGCCGTTAGTTGAATTTTATTGCTTCATAGGAAGGGTAAGATTATGCGTAACTTTGATTTCTCTCCACTCTATCGTACTGCGATTGGCTTTGACCGTTTGTTCGACTTGGTCGAGAATAGTAACACTAATAATGCGGGTGGGTTCCCTCCTTACAACATTGAGCAAAGTAAGGAGAACCAATACCGGATTACGATGGCTGTTGCTGGATTCGGGCAAGATGAAGTCGATATCACTCAGCAAAAAAATAGCCTGACGGTCGCCGGCAAAAAAGCCGAACGAAACCAGAATACTAAGTTCTTATACCAGGGCATTGCTGAACGAGACTTCGAACGCAAGTTCCACCTCGACGATCATATTAAAGTGATGGGGGCGGAAATGGAAAACGGCATGCTGCATATTGATCTGGTTCGTGAGGTGCCTGAAGAAGAAAAACCTCGCCGTATCGAAATAGGTGGTAACCGCATGCTAGAAAACGCAGAATAAGCGCGGCAGCGACATGAAGGTTTAGCGGCGCAGCGACTCCAAGCAATAAGTTAATCGTAACGAAGAGGGCAGCTAACGCTGCCCTTCATTTATGCATGTTGGTTGTTTTCAGTCTGCTTATTGTTGCAGTTATCTGGCTTGTCGATGATAACGATGGATGACGTGCCAGATTGTTACGTTGGTTCGAACTAAGCCTGAGCCAATGTTTCACGTGAAACAGTAAAGAAGGAGCTCGCTAAGTGTTCCACGTGAAACAGTGTTAGCCCTCTTGGTAGGCACGGATGACTTCTTCGCCAATAATCTCTATGCCTCGTTGCATGGTATCGTCGTCTTGGACGTAGTTCATGCGAATACATTGTCTCGCATGAGGCCAATCCTCGCTTTCCACACCAATAAAGAAATATTCGCCTGGCACCACCAGTACACCACGGGCTTTTAGTCGCTGGTACAGTGTTTGGGTAGAAATGGGTAAGTCTTCAAACCACAGCCACAAAAAGATGGCCCCTCGGGTTTATGCACGCGAACACGCTCATCATTAATAGTGTCCAACACCATGAGAAGTGTGCGCTGTGATTTTTGTTGGTAGAAGGGGCGAACGACCTCTTTGCTTAATCGCAACAAGTCACCTCGTTCAATCATCGCCAGCGCCATTGCCGGTCCGACACTGTTTGGCGATAGGCTAACGATGCCGTTGATATTTGACATGGCTTGGATGACATCTTCGTTGGCGATCACGATCCCGCAACGCACCCCGGGTAACCCTAGCTTGCTGAGGCTAGAGCAAAGAATAGTATTGTCGTTCCAAAACGGGGCAACATCTTCAAAGATAATATCAGGGAACGGCGTACCGTAGGCGTTATCGATAATCAATGGAATGTTATGCTCGCGCGCGAGTTTATCAAGCTGCTGGATCTCGCTATCAGTGAGCACATTACCGGTTGGGTTGGTCGGCCGAGAGGCACAGATAGCACCAATGCTGTCATCAATGGTTAAGCGACTAAAGTCGACATGATATTTAAACTGTCGATTATCCATTAACTCAATGTCAGGTTGGTAGCTAACAAAGATATCGTCGCTGATCCCTGCATCGCCATAGCCAATATATTCAGGCGCCAAGGGGAGTAAAATCTTTTTATGGCTGCCGTCTGAATAACGTCCCGCTAAAAGGTTAAACAGATAAAAGAACGCACTTTGACTACCGTTGGTGAGCATGATGTTTTTACTGGAAAGCTGCCACCCATAGGTCTTATTGAGAAGCTCGGCGAGGGCATTCAGTAATGCCGACTTACCTTGTGGGCCATCATAGTTGGCCATGGCATGGACGAGGCTACCATCATCCAGCATCGATTGGCTCAGTGTTTTGAAGTAATCGAGCATTTCCGGTATCGCAGCGGGGTTGCCGCCACCGAGCATAATCGCATCTGGATTACGTAAGCCATCATTCAAATCGTCCATTAACTGGGTGATACCCGAGTGGTTAGCGAGTTTCTCGCCAAAGTGAGTGACTTCCATGATTACTGCCTTCAAATATTTATGTCATTGTTTTGGTTAAGCTGCCATCAACATACAACAATTGTTTGTGAAAAAGAAAGCGTTGTGAGGCTGTTATCGAACGCTCTTTAAGTCCGGTGGTTGACAGGGTTGTTACGTTATCAGTACAGCGTTGATATGCCACTATCTGGGAAGGTTAGGTTGAGAGTAAAACGAAGAAGTAAGTACACTGATGCGAAGCATTCATCGTGGTTATAGGCCTAGTGTTTCACGTGAAACATAACCAGGATTAGCATAAAAAACCGCTAGTGCGGGGTTTGATAACGCCTTCGATGGGTCTATTTTTGCAGTACCGAGATATCTGCCACGTTGAGGAACTGCTCACGGATAAGGTGAAGCATCGCTAAACGGTTGGCCTTCAGTGCTGGGTCATCGGCCATGACCATCACATTATCAAAGAAGGTATCAACCGGTGTGCGCAATTGCGCCAGTTCGGTCAACGCGCCTTGATAATCGCTGTCAGCAAACAAAGGCTTAACCGCAGCGACTTTTTCTGCCACTACATCCGCCAGTGCTTTTTCAGCGTCTTCTTGTAGTAAGCTGCTATCGACTGTGCTGGGCAGCTCGCCGTCGTACTTCGCAAGGATATTGCCAACACGTTTGTTGGCGGCGGCCAAGGCTTCTGCTTCGTCCAAGCTACGGAAATGAGAAACGGCTTTCACACGGCTATCGAAATCGGCAGGCTTGGTTGGACGGCGCGCTAATACCGCTTGGATAATATCGACGCTATAGCCATATCTTGATACCAGCTGCGGAAACGACCTAGCATAAAGTCTAAGACCTCGGTCTCTACTTCTTTATGGGTGAGGCGATCATCGTATTGGGCTTTGGCGTCGCGAATGAGGTCGACTAAATCCAGCTGGTAGCCGTTTTCAACGATAATACGTAGCACACCGAGAGCAGCACGGCGTAGGGCGAATGGATCACTCCCTTTTGGTGCTTGGCCAATACCAAAGATACCGACGATGGTATCCATTTTGTCGGCCATTGCAACGGCTGACGATACTGGCGTCGTAGGTAGCTTATCACCGGCAAAGCGCGGCCAATATTGCTCGTTCAGTGCCAGCGCAACCGCTTCTGGTTCACCATCATGACGTGCGTAGTGCATGCCCATCACGCCTTGCGTTTCGGTAAACTCAAACACCATTGAGGTCATTAAGTCACACTTTGCTAGTTGGCCAGCGCGCTCGGTGTGTGCTTTATCGGCACCGATACGCTCTGCAATCTGTCCTGCAAGTGCAGTAATGCGGTCGGTTTTATCTTTAATGGTACCTAATTGTTTTTGGAATACCGCGCTATCAAGCTCTGGCAGGCGATCAATCAATGGGCGTTTGCGATCAGTATCAAAGAAGAACTCCGCATCCGCGAGGCGAGGGCGTACGACTTTTTCGTTCCCTGAGATAACCTGTGTCGGATCTTTCGATTCAATGTTAGAAACAAAGATAAACTTAGGCAGTAGCTCGCCGTTGGCGTCATACACTGGAAAGTACTTTTGATCGCCTTTCATGGTGTACACCAGCGCTTCAGACGGTACTTTGAGATATTTGTTCTCGAAAGAGGCGGTCAGTACTACCGGCCATTCTACCAATGAGGTGACTTCTTCGACCAAGTCTTCATCCAGCTCAGCCATTCCGCCCACTGCGTCCGCGGCTGCTTTGGCATCTTTAATAATCAATGCCTTACGCTTTTCATAATCCGCCATCACTTTGCCTTCCCGCTCGAGACGCTCAGGGTAGTGATCGGCGTGAGCCAGGGTTAAATTCGGCTCACCCATGAAGCGGTGACCACGAATAACACGGTCGGACGCCACGCCCAAAATCGTGCCTTCAATTAAGGTTTCGCCGTATAGCATTACCAAGGTTTTCACCGGGCGGATAAACTGGGTGTCTTTATCACCCCAGCGCATGGGTTTAGGAATAGGCAACTTGTTTAGCGCGTTATCGGCTAGCACAGGCAGCAAAGCGTCAATGGCTTGGCCAGGAACGTGTTGACGATAAAGCAGCCACTCACCTTTATCGGTTTTTAAGCGTTCAGCTTCGCTGACATCAATACCATTACCGCGCGCCCAACCCATGGCGGCTTTGGTGGGATTGCCGTCGGCGTCAAAAGCAGCGCTGACCGCGGGTCCGCGTTTTTCTACGACCTTATCGGGTTGGCGATCGCTCAAAGCGGCCACTTTTAACGCCAGCCGGCGAGGCGATGCATACCAAGTAACACCTTGGTGGCTCAGGTCAGCGTCTTTTAGTTGCGCTTCAAACTGACTCGCGAAGGCTTCAGCAGTGTGCGCAATGCTGTCGGTGGTAGCTCTTCCGTACCTAGCTCTATCAGGAAATTTTGCGTTGCCATGATGCTCCCTTATTGAGTGTGGCGGCACATGGGGAAGCCCAGTGCTTCGCGTGATGCATAGTACGCCTCAGCAACCCGCTTAGTCAGGGTACGAATGCGTAAAATATAGCGTTGGCGTTCAGTCACTGAGATGGCTTTTCGCGCATCCAGTAGGTTAAACGCATGACCAGCCTTTAGGATCTGCTCATAAGCAGGCAAGGGGAGCGGCTGCTCGAGATCCAAGAGCTTGGTACTTTCGGCTTCGCACTGATCAAAGTAGCGGAACAGAAAGTCAACATCAGCATGTTCAAAGTTGTAGGTCGACTGCTCCACCTCGCTTTGATGGAAAATATCGCCGTAGGTCACTTTGCCAAACGGACCATCAGTCCAGATTAAGTCATAGACAGAGTCGACTTCTTGGATGTACATGGCCAAGCGCTCGATACCATAAGTGATTTCGCCGGTAACGGGTTTGCATTCCAGACCACCGACTTGCTGGAAGTAGGTAAACTGGGTAATTTCCATTCCGTTAAGCCACACTTCCCAGCCTAAACCCCACGCACCCAGTGTTGGGTTTTCCCAGTTATCTTCGACAAAGCGAATATCGTGAACTTCGGGATCTATACCTAACACACGCAGAGAGCCTAGATAGAGCTCCTGAATATTGTCGGGTGATGGTTTGAGAATGGTTTGAAATTGATAATAGTGCTGCAAACGGTTTGGGTTCTCACCATAACGACCATCGGTTGGACGACGAGAAGGTTGAACGTAAGCCGCTGCGATCGGTTCTGGTCCAAGGGCACGCAAGCATGTCATCGGGTGGGAGGTTCCCGCCCCCACTTCCATGTCTAGCGGCTGAACAATGGTACAGCCTTGCTGGGCCCAATAATCCTGCAGCGCGAGGATCATACCCTGAAAGGTTTTGATATCGAATTTATGCATTGTCAGGTTCGCGCGAGTTGATGAATGGAGAAAATAGCTGGCAATTATAACTCGCAGCGCGCTCAAGCAGTAGGGGGCTGGCGGATTTTTGTGCGTCTTTAACCGACTTATCGATACAGCGGTAATATGGATGAATAGACGTTGCCAAATGATTGTTCAAATCGTAAACTAGCGCCGTCTTGGGGAGTAGTCGACCACTGCACAGTCAGTGGGGCAATCATCAACATAGTTGAAGCAAAATCTTCATGGTGATTGCAAGCCCACCTTTATGGTGCTCTGGGCTTGACGAGACCAACGACAATCGCACGAACCGGGGTGGGGCGTGTGTGTTGTCGTGGTTGAATCATAATAAGCCCTGCCCCAGATGAGCATTGTCATGAGCGTTCTTGCTATTTCTATTTCCACCGTCACCTTGGCGGAAATAGGGGATAAAACCCAGTTACTATCTTTGGCGTTGGCGACCCGGTTTCGAAAACCCGCGGTGATTGTCAGTGCCATTCTATTAGCCACTTTGGTTAACCATGCAATAGCCGCATGGCTTGGTGTGGTGGCCGCAGACGTTCTAACAGACACCGTTTTACACGTCATTTTGATTATCAGTTTTAGTGTGATGGCGGTTTGGATGCTGATCCCAGATAAGCTTGAGGATGAAGGCATACAGGGAAAGAGTGCATTTTGGGCCAGTTTTACCGCCTTTTTTGTCGCTGAAATAGGGGATAAAACCCAATTGGCGACCACGGCACTGGGGGCACAGTTTAATGATGCACTGTGGGTTGTGGTGATTGGTTCTACCATTGGGATGCTGTTAGCCAATGTTCCCGTGGTTTTAGCCGGCGATAAGATTCAGCGCCATGTGCCATTTGCGGTGGTACGCGCGCTTGCCGCAGCCATGTTTGCGGCATTGGCTGTACTCGATACCTGGTATCTACTGAGTTAACGCAGGACAATGATGAATTGGTATAAGGGTTGGCATTATGCCAGCCCTTTTTTGATCAAAATTGAAACGGCACGGTCTCTGTTTGGGCAGCGACCAGGGTATGGTCCATAAAGCGACAAAAACTCGGAATATCTCGTGTCGTAGAGGGATCATCAGCGGTGATAAGCAAGGTCTGACCGTCATCCATATGGCGGATACGCTTACGTACCATCATTACAGGTTCAGGGCAGCGCAACCCTAAAGCATCAAGCTGATGATCAGCATGGTTAAAAAGCGTCGTCATGTCGGTGTCCTCAAAAAATGTCGACCTGATCATACTTACGAGTCAGAATTATTCAAATAGGGTTGTGATTGTAAAATTATTGCGTAAATTAATTAACAAGTCGTTAACGAATGGCGAGTGGCATGAGAAAAGTAAACGAGCAACAATTTGGTTTTACTTATGGCTACCGTGTATTGGCTTATACAGGATTGAGCGCCCTTGCTTTTTTAGACTTAGCGCATAGTCAGGGTCACGCTCTATTAACGACTTTAGCATTGCTGGTGTCTGCGCTGGGGTTGTTGATGGAAACATTGACCGTTCAGCCAACAGATTCTTCGCAAGGCTAGCTAACTCACTCAACAGCGACACTCACTCTCACTCCCTAGTTTTCTTGGGCTTCCCCGCTTTCAGAGCGGGATTTTTTTTGCCTGTTATTCAGAGAAAACCAGTAACGGAAACAAGGCCAATATCTCGCTGAGTATTGACCTTGTGTCATATGATGAATCTTGCGTTTATGGTTAGTCTTGCTTGGTGATATCAATCACCACGCGGCCTTTTATTTCGCCATTGATGATTTTATCGGCGTACGCTGGCGTCTGGGCCAGGGCGATAGTGTGGCACGCTTGTTCAAAGTAGCGTGCGGGTAACAGCTTGGTGAGTGACTGCCATGCGGCGAGCCGTTGTGGTCTCGGGCAAGAGACAGAGTCCACTCCTTGCAAGCGTACATTCCGCAAAATAAATGGCATGACGGTGGCAGGAAGGTCAAAGCCACCGGCAAGGCCACATGCAGCGACCGTACCACCATACTGAATTTGTGACAGCACGTTGGCGAGCATTTGACTACCGACGGTATCAACTGCACCAGCCAGTGTTGTTTATCAAGCGGGCGCCCAGGGGCGCTAAATGCGTCGCGCGGTAAAACGTCATCGGCACCAAGCTGTTCAAGCCAGGTTTGGTTTGCGTCTAGGCGGCCAGTGACAGCACTGACGCGATAACCGAGAGCATGTAATAAGGTGACGGCGACAGAGCCTACGCCACCACTGGCGCCCGTGACTAATACTTTGCCGTCTTCTGGCTTAACGCCGCCATCAATTAAGGCTTGTACGCATAACATGGCAGTCAACCCAGCGGTGCCGACCATCATGGCTTGTTGTTCAGTCAGCCCTTCGGCTAAGGGGACTAACCAATCACCGTTAACGCGCGCTTTCTCAGCCATGCCACCCCAGTGGCCTTCACCGACGCCCCAGCCGGTCAGCACCACTTTATCTCCAGGTTGATAGTCTGGGTGCTGGCTGTCTGCAACCGTGCCAGCAAAATCAATACCTGGCACCATCGGAAATTGGCGCACAATTTTCCCTTTGCCGGTAATGGCGAGGCCATCTTTGTAATTGAGTGAACTATAGTCAATATCGACGGTAACATTGCCGTCAGGGAGATCACTCTCTGCTAAGGCGGTGATATTGGCGAGGGTTTGTTTTTCGTGTTGTTCGAGGACAAGCGCGTTAAACATGGCATTCTCCCGGTTGGAATAAGTGAGCGGCCATACTAGGCCGAGCGAATAAGCGACCACTTGCGTTATATCAATCACTATGCGATTGAACGCCGTTAGACGCAACCCAAAAAAAAGAGCGGTAAACACCGCTCTTTTATCGTCACGAAGAAGGCATTACACGCGTTCGAACACGGTGGCAATCCCTTGACCCAAACCAATACACATGGTTGCCAACCCTAAGGTGGCATCTTGACGCTCCATTTGATGCAACAAGGTGGTCGAGATGCGTGCACCTGAACAGCCTAATGGGTGACCCAAGGCAATGGCGCCGCCATTGAGATTGACCTTTTCATCGACTTTATCCATCAGGCCGAGATCTTTGACGCAAGGTAGTGATTGCGCGGCAAATGCTTCGTTCAGCTCCACAAGATCAATATCATCGATACTCAATCCAGCGCGTTTCAGTGCTTTTTGGGTGGCTGGCACTGGGCCATAACCCATAATTGATGGATCACAGCCGGCAACGCTCATCGCACGAATGCGTGCTCGAATAGGGAGCCCGAGTGATTTGGCTTTTTCTTCGCTCATCACTAGCATTGCTGATGCGCCATCTGATAGCGCCGATGAAGTACCTGCCGTCACTGTGCCCGTAACAGGGTCAAAGGCGGGGCGCAGGGTTGGCCAAGCTTTCAACCGTGGTTTCTGGACGAATCACCTCATCATCTTCAACCAGAGTCAGTAGACCGTTGGCATCATGGCCTTCGATAGGGGCTATCTCTTGTCTAAAACGCCCTTCTACCGTGGCTGCGTGAGCACGCGCATGAGAGCGAGCAGCAAACTCGTCTTGCATTTGGCGGCTAATACCATGCATACGACCAAGCATTTCTGCAGTAAGTCCCATCATGCCTGCTGCTTTTGCAACCGATTTAGACAAACCAGGATGGAAGTCGACGCCATGGTTCATCGGCACGTGTCCCATATGCTCCACGCCCCCAATCACGAAGGTGTCACCATCGCCAACCATGATTGCACGCGCTGCATCGTGTAGCGCTTGCATCGACGAACCACACAGGCGGTTGACGGTGGTAGCACCAACGGAGTGTGGGATCCCCGCTAATAAAGCGGCATTACGCGCAATATTAAAGCCTTGTTCTAGCGTTTGCTGGACACAGCCCCAATAAATATCTTCAATTGCGCTGCTTTCGACTGCTGGGTTGCGAGTCAGTAAGGATTTCATCAAGTGCGCCGATAAGTCCTCCGCGCGTACATTGCGAAATACACCGCCTTTAGAGCGGCCCATTGGTGTACGAATACAGTCAACGATCACTACATTGTTCATTGTTCTCTCCTTAACCTTAGGCTGATTGCGGTGCGTTGACCGGGGTCACATCAAAGTAAGCCTGTTTGTCGCCCGCACGACGTTTCATATCCGTTGGGACATGATACAAGGCGCCAAGATCAGAGAATTTGTCTGCCATTGCGACATAGTGATCAACACCCAGAGTATCAACATAACGGAAAGCACCACCGCGGAATGGTGGAAAACCAATGCCATAGACCAAGGCGATATCTGCTTCAGCAGGAGAGGCGATAATGTTTTCTTCGAGACAACGTGCCACTTCATTGACCATCGGCACCATCATACGAGCAATTATATCTTCATCGCTGATATCTGACTGATTCCCCTCGATCACGGA
>AQOF01000034.1 GCA_000565345.1 Salinivibrio costicola subsp. costicola ATCC 33508 = LMG 11651
TCAAGCCAATTTGATGGTGAGCTGATTCACAGAATAAGGTGGGTTTTGCGACRAAATCTGGTACATTACGGCCGTTTTTTTAATCAGATGGTGGCCCCGTCGTGCTAGTATACGCTGTCTCAGCGTGTCAGGTTCGACACGCGCCGCGTCTAACGAGTAGAAAAGAGAGTCCATGACCAAAATACAAACAGATAAATTAAGAAATATCGCCATTATTGCCCACGTTGACCACGGTAAAACCACGCTAGTGGATAAGCTGCTTCAGCAATCCGGTACGCTGGCTTCCCGCGGTGAGGTGGAAGAGCGTGTCATGGACTCAAATGATATTGAGAAAGAGCGTGGCATCACCATTTTGGCGAAAAACACCGCCATTAACTGGAATGATTATCGAATTAACATCGTTGATACCCCAGGGCACGCCGATTTCGGTGGTGAAGTCGAGCGTATCATGTCGATGGTTGATTCGGTCTTATTGGTGGTTGATGCCGTTGATGGTCCGATGCCACAAACCCGCTTTGTGACCCAAAAAGCCTTCGCTCACGGCCTGAAGCCGATTTTGGTTATCAACAAAATTGACCGTCCGGGTGCACGCCCTGACTGGGTGATGGATCAAGTTTTCGATCTGTTTGACACCTTGGGTGCCACGGACGAACAGTTAGACTTCCAAGTGGTTTACGCATCAGCGCTAAACGGTTGGGCGAGCCTAGATGAAGCGACCGAAGGCGACGATATGGAACCGTTGTTCAACGCGATCGTGGACAACGTCGATGCGCCTGACGTCGACATTACTACGCCATTGCAAATGCAGGTGTCTCAGCTTGATTATAACGCCTATGTCGGTGTTATCGGCGTGGGTCGAATTACGCGTGGCTCGGTGAAACCGAACCAGCAAGTGACCATTGTCAGTGCTGATGGCAGCAAGCGCAATGGCAAGGTAGGTAGCGTCTTGGGTTACCTCGGCCTTGACCGTACTGATGTCGATGAAGCCTCAGCAGGCGACATTATCGCCATTACGGGTCTGGGCGAGCTAAAGATTTCAGACACTATCTGTGATCCAAGCAACGTTGAAGCGCTCCCCGCACTGACCGTTGATGAGCCAACTGTGACCATGACGTTCCAAGTCAACACCTCGCCGTTCGCCGGCCTAGAAGGTAAGTACGTGACGTCACGTAATATCCTTGAGCGTTTGCAAAAAGAGCTGGTCCACAACGTGGCGCTGCGTGTTGAAGAGACCGAGAACCCGGATAAATTCCGTGTATCAGGTCGTGGCGAATTGCACTTGTCGATCCTTATCGAGAATATGCGTCGCGAAGGCTTTGAGCTTGCCGTCTCTCGCCCTGAAGTGATCATCAAAGAAGAAAACGGTGAGAAATTTGAACCGTTTGAAACCGTGACCATTGACGTGCTCGAAGAGCACCAAGGTGGCGTTATGGAAAGCATCGGTCTGCGTAAAGGTGAGCTGAGCAACATGCTCCCAGACGGCAAAGGCCGTGTACGCATGGACTTTGTGATGCCATCACGAGGTTTAATTGGTTTCCAAACCGAGTTCTTAACCCTGACCTCTGGTTCGGGCCTGATTTATCATACCTTTGACCATTACGGTAAATTCAAAGGGGGTGATATTGGCCAACGTATCAACGGTGTATTGATCTCAAACGCCGCAGGTAAGGCACTGACTTATGCCTTGTTTAACCTACAAGGCCGTGGTCGCTTGTTTGCTGAACACGGTGATGAAGTGTACGAAGGTCAAGTTATCGGTATTCATAACCGCGCCAATGACTTGACGGTTAACTGTCTGAAAGGTAAGCAATTGACTAACGTGCGTGCCTCGGGTACCGATGAGGCGCAGGTATTGAGCCCAGCGATCAAGTATACCTTGGAGCAAGCGCTTGAGTTTATTGATGACGATGAGCTGGTTGAAGTTACGCCAGAAAGCATCCGTATTCGTAAAAAGCTGTTGACTGAGACAGACCGCAAGCGCGCTGGTCGTAAAGGTTAATCGCGTTATATCATCATGTGACTGACTCACCAGATTCTGTCCCAAGATTAAAGGCACCGTTAGGTGCCTTTTTTTGATCGCAGCGAGCGAGAAGTAAATCATGTACACTCATTACGCGTAAAACGGGCACAAGATAAAGGTGGAAGGATGCGCATAATTGGGACGCTAAATCAGAAAACGTGGCGTGACAGCCGTAATTGGTTGAAAGCGATGCTCACGCATTTGTGGCAGCGTATGGGCGAAGACAGGCTCACGGTGAGTGCCGGTTATATGGCGTATGTCACGCTGCTTTCTTTGGTCCCCTTAGTCACTGTCGTGTTGTCTGCTTTTTCGAGTTTCCCGGGATTCTCTCAAGTGGGTGATACCTTACAAACATTTGTGATCAATAATTTTGTTCCCGCCGCCGGTGAGGTGGTGGCACGCTATCTCAACCAATTTGTTGCTAACGCCGGTAAGATGACCGCTGTTGGGGTCAGTTTTTTGTTTGTGGTCGCGATTATGCTGATCTCGGCGATCGACAAAAGTTTGAACCACACGTTTAAAATTCAGACCAAACGGCCGATGATGATTGCGTTCTCAATCTATTGGATGGTGCTCACGTTAGGGCCTATTTTGATTGGTACTAGCATCGCGCTGAGCTCTTACTTAACGTCTTTGTCGTTATTACAGACAGGGCTGGCGAATGATTTGTTTACCACCTTACTCCGAATTCTGCCTTTTCTTTTAACCACGCTCACCTTTATGGGATTGTATACCCTGGTCCCCAATACTCGCGTGCGCCTTCGCCATGCCTTGGTCGGTGCGGCTGTGGCGAGTGTGTTATTTGAGCTAAGTAAAAAAGTATTCGCGCTATATGTTGCTCACTTTCCCTCGTATCAATTAATTTACGGCGCCCTGGCCGTGGTGCCCATTCTGTTTGTGTGGGTGTATTTTAGCTGGTGCATTGTATTATTCGGCGCACAAGTTACCGCGACTTTAAGAGAGTCGGAGACTTGGTGGCCAAGTGGCACCTCGCCAGCGGTTAACAATCAGTCAGCCGGTTTGGCTGAGCCATCCCATCCTTTAATCAATCAAGCGGAGGCGCCTTATGATTGCCCTAATTCAACGCGTGAGTGAAGCCAATGTCACTGTCGACGGTGAGATCCTCGGTGCGATAGGGAAAGGGCTGGTGGTGCTTCTGGGCGTCGAAAAGGGCGATACCGATGCGGATGCCACGAAACTGGCGCATAAAGTCAGAGGTTATCGTGTGTTTGAAGACGATAATGGCAAAATGAATCTTAATGTGTCGCAGCACGGCGGTGAATTGTTGGTGATATCGCAGTTTACCCTGGCTGCCGACACAAAAAAGGGAATGCGTCCGAGCTTCTCGGGGGCATCGCCTGATGAAGCAGAACGTTTGTACACGGTATTTTGTCAGGATTGCCAGTGTGCAGGGTTAAAAACGCAAATGGGTCAATTCGCCGCCGACATGAAAGTAAGCCTCGTTAATGATGGTCCTGTGACTTTCTGGCTTCAGGTATAACCACGCGCCTCACAAGGAGAGACAGGCATGTTTAGAATCGTTACCCCGCGTACAGAACAAGAGCTAGCGCGTTATTATGATTTTCGTTATCGGATGTTAAGAGAGCCATGGCATGCGCCGCGTGGTTCAGAGCGCGATGCGTATGATGTCAATGCGTGC
The DNA here is from genome assembly GCA_000565345.1 of Salinivibrio costicola subsp. costicola ATCC 33508 = LMG 11651. Lineage (GTDB taxonomy): Bacteria > Pseudomonadota > Gammaproteobacteria > Enterobacterales > Vibrionaceae > Salinivibrio > Salinivibrio costicola. The sequence continues at coordinate 3,681 of AQOF01000034.1, forward strand.
CATCGTATGATCGTAGACAGTGATGACGCGCCGGTCGCGATTGGACGCTTGTACTTAACCCCAGACAATGACGGCCAAATCCGATATATGGCGGTGTCACCAGATTATCGTAATCGTGGTTTAGGGGCCTTAGTGCTCATGGCGTTAGAGTCGTTGGCGCGGGAAGAGGGCGCTAAACGTCTGGTGTGCAGTGCGCGTGAAGAGGCGGTGAGCTTTTATGCGCAACACGATTTCCTCCGTCAGGGCGATCTGAGTGACGAGCGAGGACCGATACGTCATCAGCAGATGGTTAAACCCTTGGATCCGTTATCGGATGTGGTTCGCCGTCCCGAGTGGTGCACCGAGCTTCAGCAGCGTTGGCAAGCACACATTCCGATTAGCGACAAAATGGGGGTCAAAATTAGCCAGTTCACTGGCTACAGCTTTGAAGTGAGCGCCAATTTAAACGCCAATTTAAACCCTCGCCAAACCATGTTTGCGGGCAGTATTTTCAGCCTTGCGACGTTAACCGGTTGGGGCATGGTATGGCTATTGATGAAAGAACGCCAACTCAGTGCGGATATTGTCCTAGCGGATAGCCATATTCGCTACCGTCGTCCGGTTGCAGAGCGGCCTCGGGCGAGTGTGTCACTCGATAACCTTAGTGGCGAGCTCGATCGATTAGAAAACGGACGCCGTGCCCGTGTGACGTTAGAAGTCGATTTTTTCAGTGGTGATGAAAAAGCCGGTGTGTTTACTGGCACCTATGTCCTGCTCCCCTCGGATGATGGCGCTACCGCACAACCTGCCCCTCAGTTGGCCTTGTTACGCTAACGAATGCGTGGGGCGTCCGTGCGATAAATCGGCCACTGGATGGATAAGCGTGTCTCGCCTTGCAGTGCGCCGGTCAGTTGGCCGCGATCAGCATCAATGGATAAAGTCTCAAACGGGAAAGTCTGTTGTTTGTCCTTCTTGGGGCTTGGCGGTTGCAGCCAAGCGCTTATTTGTGTGGCCCAATTTGTGTCTGAGTCTGCATGGGTTTTTGCATCTAAGAAGGTGATATCCATCTCGCCATTGAGCCCCACATTGAAGCTTTCTCGATCCGCTGCCAGCCCTGACCACTTTGCCTCAATATCATGAAACCCTGTCAGGGGGAGGGGCCAATCAAACCAGTCTTGATAAACAGAGAGCGGAATTTGTAACCCATCCACAAGCAGTGACCATGGTTGACTAGGGGCGCTTAAGTCCCAGGTTCCTGATACAGCCAGTTGGCCATCAGGGAAGCCCAGTAATAGCTGCTGGAGGGTTAATTTCCCTTGATCGGCATCGAGGCGCAAATAGGGCTCAGCCAGCCAATGCTGATTGATGCTGGCGTGGCTTGCGCTGGCGGTTAAACTGCCATCGGTTAAGCGCCATTGTTTGAACGGGGATAGCTGCAATGCGCGTCCATTAACATCAATGCCACTGATTTTGATAGGAAACTGCGGCGATAAGGCCAGCCATTGATTATGTTTCAGTGATACGTCGTCAATGAACAGTGTCTCTGGCCACTCCGGGAGTGCCGCCATCAGCGGAGAAAGCACTGCGTGACTGAGTGTCAGGTTATTGGCTTGTAGCTTATCAATCTGCCAATGACGCTTAGAAAAGTGCCCGGATAGCCCGACAAATCCTTCTTGCCATTGACTGGTCAACTGATGGATCACCCAGCTTTCGCCGTGACGTTCAATATCCCCAAGCGGTTGATCCCAAGTCTGCGTGTGCCAGCGGATATAGTCAGCGTTGAATGATGCACGCAGCTTAGGCTGTTGCCACCAAGGCGTCTTTGGCGCAATAGTGATGTGCTCGGCCGATAAGGTGAGGCCATTCACCGAAAACTGTTCGGTTTCGGCACTGAGTTGGCGAATATCAGTACGGTCGATGGTTAACGTGGTTGTGTGGGGCCATTGCAATAAGGCGTTGGACACGCGTTGATACGTGTCTTCCCCGTCGATAATGACATCGCTCAGGGTTAACTGGGTTAAGGCGAGCGCACCTGGCTGCCAATGGCCTTGGGCGCTGATCGCGGCACCTTGCCACTCAAAAGACACGCCGCGGAATTGCCAACCGTTAGGCGCTGGTGTGGCATCGACTAAAAGTCGGGAGGCTTGTAGCCCATGCCAGTCGACTTGTTTGGCCTCCCATTGCGCGCGGCCGCGAACTGATCCTAAGGGGGCTTGTCCTTTGTGCCAATCATCGAGCTGAGCGCTGACTTGCTGCGCTTGCCAGCCTTGTCCTTGCAGGGAAAGATCATTAAAAAGGACACGACCAATGGTAAGCGTCGCCGGTAGCATATCGAGAGACGTTATGGCCCGATCGGTCAGGTCAAGGCTTAGACCGTCAATCCTTACCCATTGCAGGTGAGACCATCGTTCGACAGAGAACTGTACACGCGCCGTATTGGCCTGCCAGTGTTGATGGCCATATTGGTAATTCGGTTGCGTCAGAGTGAGGTGAAGCGGGCGTTGCCAGTGATAGTCCACCTGTTCTGCCGTTAAGGTGCCTGGCAGTATAGGGTGATAAGGGCAGTGAAAACCTGGGTGGCGTGTCGCGTATGGAGCAACACAAAAATCACTGACAGTGAGATTATGATTAGGATAAAAAAGCTGGCAAAGAGTTTGGCCAGGATGCGCATGAATGAATCCTATCAGGCAACGAGTAGCAGTAAGATTGGCGCAAAAGTTGCCAAACTTCAACCAGTCACCCTGAGGAATAGCGCCCCATATCGCATCAGCAATATGGGGCTAGGGGTTAGTCTAACTGTGGACCTGCAGCGACCAAGGCTGCGCCTTCTTCGGTATCTGTGTATTTATCGAAGTTATCGATAAAGCGTGTGGCCAGGTCTTTCGCTTTGCTTTCCCATTGCAGCGGGTCAACATAGGTATCACGCGGGTCAAGAATGCCGTCGCTCACTTCGTCTAGCGAGACAGGAACTTCCAAATTAAAGATTGGAATTACCTTGGTGTCGGCTTTTTCGATCGAGCCGTCTAAAATCGCGTCGATGATCGCGCGGGTATCTTTGATGGATATCCGCTTGCCTGAGCCATTCCAGCCTGTATTGACCAGATAGGCTTCAGTCCCTGCCGCCTCCATGCGCTTGACCAATACTTCCGCATACTTGGTGGGGTGCAAGGTCAAAAATGCCGCGCCAAAGGCCGCTGAGAAAGCAGGCGTGGGTTCAGTAATGCCGCGCTCGGTACCTGCTAACTTCGCGGTAAAACCAGATAAGAAATGGTACTTGGTTTGTTCAGGCGTCAATTTAGACACCGGTGGAAGTATGCCGAATGCATCCGCAGACAAGAAAATCACCTTGTTGGCATGGCCGCCTTTTGAGACCGGTTTCACAATATTATCGATATGATAAATGGGGTATGACACGCGGGTGTTTTCTGTCTTCGAATTATCGTCAAAATCGATGCGGCCGTCGCCACGGACGGTGACGTTTTCTAATAACGCATCACGGCGGATGGCGTTATATATATCTGGCTCAGCCTCTTTAGATAACTTGATGGTTTTGGCATAGCAGCCCCCTTCAAAGTTAAAGACGCCCTGATCGTCCCAACCATGTTCATCGTCACCGATAAGCTGGCGCTTAGGATCGGTGGAGAGTGTGGTTTTCCCGGTTCCAGATAGCCCGAAGAAGATGGCAACGTCGCCATCTTTGCCCATGTTGGCGGAGCAATGCATCGATGCGACATCTTGCAACGGCAAGAAGTAGTTCATCATCGCGAACATGCCTTTTTTCATTTCACCGCCATACCAAGTACCGCCAATAAGCTGCATCCGTTCGGTGAGGTTGAAAACGGTAAAGTTTTCTGAGTTTAGGCCGTGTTCACGCCATTGGTTGTTCACGCATTTGGCACCATTCATCACCACAAAGTCGGGCTCGAAATCTTTAAGCTCTTCCTCGGTTGGACGAATAAACATATTTTTGACGAAGTGCGCCTGCCAAGCCACTTCGGTGATCACGCGAATACGTAATCGTGTGTTGGGGTTGGCACCGCAATAGCCATCAACGACAAACAGGCGTTTATTAGAGAGTTGTTGTGTGACCAGTGCCTTGAGATCATTCCATACCGCTTGATCGATCGGTTTATTATCGTTTTTGCCTTGATCCGACCACCACAGGGTATCGCGCGTGGTGTCATCACGAACAATGTACTTATCTTTGGGAGAACGGCCGGTAAAAATACCCGTGTCTACCGACACCGCGCCGAGTTCGGTCACTACGCCTTTCTCGTAGCCTTCCAGCCCAGGTTTGGTTTCTTCTTCGAACAACTGCTCATATGAGGGGTTACGGATGACTTCTTTGACATTTTCCAGACCATAACGGGAAAGATCGATGTCAGCGACCTCAGATTCGACGTTCAGGACAGTCATAGGTGCTCCTTGAGGTAAGATGGTGTTAACTGTCTTTGTGCTAGCAACCTGAAATATAGATTCAGGAACTGACTCCATAGATGACGACAGACTGGGGTTATTGTGATTGTAGGGTACGGACCACCAGCTGCCATGTCATAGACATGGTAACGCTTAGTTAAACGTTTGCGCTACCCAAAGACCTATTATTGTTTGTACAAAAATAACGCGCAGAAAAATGTGAGTTAAGTCGGGAAGGAATAAGAAAAAAGCCAGCGTTGTGCTGGCTTTTGAGCTTGGTCAAGCTTATTTACTTCGAAGCGCTAAAAATGTAGCACGTGGTTATTGCATTTGAGAGGAGGAGCTGGCGTTTTGCTCAAAAATTGCCGCCACATCAACGCTATCGAACGCATAGTCAGTGCCACAGTAATCACAGTGCAAATGGATCGTACCCATTTCCGCGACCATTTTGTCGACTTCACTGCGCTCAATCGCGGCAATAGCACCGGCACTGCGTTCACGGGAGCAACTGCATTTAAACACCACATCTTGTGCCGGATACAGGGTGACTTTCTCTTGATGGTACAGACGGTATAAGACATCTTTGGCGCTGAGGCTGAAAAGTTCATCATTTTTAATCGTTTCAGTCAGCTGGGCAAGGTGATCAAAGTCGCCTTCGTCGCCTTTATCGTCAGGCAACACTTGCAACATCATACCGGCCGCATGCGGCTTGCCGTCAACCTCTCCCGTGCGTAACCAAAGACGGGTCATTAACTGCTCTGAGCGTGCGAAGTAATCTTCCAAGCAACCTTGTAAATGATCCGACTCTAAGCCAACAATGCCTTGATAGCGCTCGCCATCGACAGGCTCAATGGTAATGACCAGTTGGCCCTTGCCCATCATTTCTGGCAAGGTCGCATCCTCTTTGACGTCACCTTTCACCCGCGCGGTGCCGCGCAGTTGCTGATGGTGATCACCATTAATGACCGCCAGCGACACAGGACCATCTCCCTGCAATTGCACCGTGATCGAGCCATTAAATTTGAGTGTTGCGGTAAGCAGGCTGGTGGCGGCCAACATTTCACCCAGTAAAGCATTCACCGGGGCTGGAAAATTTTGATTCTCCAGGATGCGTTGATAGGTTTCGTCGAGCTTGACTAGCTCACCACGCACAGACACATCTTCGAATAGGTAACGGTGTAATTGATCGTTTGACATGCAATCTCTCTCCGGCAATGGCGCGACTTGCGGCCTTAGTCTATGCCTTGTTTAAACTTACGAATATCTCGGCGTTGCTTTTTATCCGGTCGTCCATCGGGACGTGGATTATGGGCATTTAAGCGACGCATTTCCGTCTCGTGCTCACGTTTCTTTAGGCTCGTGTCGGTTTCTTGATACAAGGTTTGCGCGATCGGCGCGCCTTGACGTTGCTCCGATAACGCTAAAACAGCGATGGTTCTTTCATCATGGCCTTGGCGCAAGCGTATTTCAGCCCCAACCTCGACCATTCTGCTTGGCTTGGCACGTTGACCATTGTAGTGCACCTTGCCCCCATCGATCATATTGCGAGCAATAGAGCGTGTTTTATAAAAGCGAGCGGCCCACAGCCATTTATCTAACCTGACCGCTGTCAAAGGTGCTGATTTGCTTTTTTTCATCCCTCAACTCCTGCGCAATCTGGATCGGCGACATTAGCATAAAATTTACTTTAGAGCAGTATCACAGCATCAGCGCTCATCCTCCCGTCCATCGCTGCGACTTCGGTAAAATAAACACGCTATAAATGAAAAAGTCTCAAGATCACAATGTGTTTTTGCTAGTATGTCCAGCTTTTCGTAATCTAATGGCGAAAAAGGCCATCAATAGGCATGTGGTGTCATTAATTGGTTTTAAAAGGATGATCCAGGCAGGAAGCCCTCAACGAACAATCTCGATGTCTGCACTGACACGCGGTCGGGTACTGCTGTGCCTAAACGGTGGGCTAGTACTTTTACTGGCTTGGCTTATTGGGCGGCTGGTGTGGCATGTCTACACGCCTCCCGCGGCACCTATCTTGCCGTCGAGTAGTCAGGTTGTGACGAGCCAAGTCGCCAGTAAGGGGGCCTTTTCATTGGCGCCCGCGATTAATGCCCAGTTATTTGGTCGATTCCAAGCTTCCGCGCAACAGCGCCAGCAGTCGGTTAGCCAAGTGCCTGAGACCCGTTTACAGCTTACTTTAGTCGGCGTGGTGGCTTCCAATCAGCCTGCTCGGGCATTAGCGGTGATTGCTAACGGTGGTCAACAAGCAACCTATGGTGTGGGTGAGCAAGTTAAAGGTACCCAGGTCAGTGTCGATCAAGTCTTGTCCGATCGCGTTATCCTTCGTCAAGGCACGCGTCGTGAAGCCTTGTTGATGCCGGGTGTGGAGGCCGACAGTACACCGCAAACCGTGTTCTCTTCTTCTGAGGGTAACTATACGCCCCCAAAGCCGACGCCAATCTCAAGGCAGACCAGCCCTGACTGGCCTGCCGACTTAGCGCGACAGCTTGCCAGCAATCCTCAGCGGTTATTTGATTATGTCCAGTTAGCGCAGGTCGGCGATGCCAAACAGTTAAAAGGTTTTCGTCTTACACCAGGAAAAAATCCGGTGTTATTTGAGCAATCGGGGTTACAGCCGGGTGATATCGCCGTCGCTATTAACGGTCTAACACTGAGCCGTTCGGTGGCGCTTCCCGATATTCTCAATCGCATTCAACAACAGGGCACGCTTGATTTAGTAGTCGAGCGACAAGGGCAGCAACATGACATTTCGATTCAACTATAAATTACCACAACCGCCCCGTGCGGCTTTAGGAGTGTGACGTGAACGTAAAGCAACGACTGATCCCCTATCTGATGGCCGCAAGTCTGCTTTTCTCTGCCTACCGGCGGGAGCGGCAGAATTTAGTGCCTCGTTTAAAGGCACGAACATTCAAGAGTTTATCGAAATTGTAGGGCGCAACCTCGAGAAAACCATTATCGTTGATCCCTCGGTACGCGGCACCATTAATGTACGCAGTTACAATACGTTAGACGATGAACAGTACTACCAATTTTTCCTTAACGTGCTCGAAGTGTATGGCTTTGCGGTGGTTGAGATGGAAAATGGGATTGTTAAAGTTGTTCGCGACAAAGATGCGAAAACCTCGCCCGTTCCCGTGGTTGGAGAAGGCGATAACGTGGTCGGTGACGAAGTCGTGACGCGCGTGATTGCCGTAAAAAATGTCTCGGTGCGCGAGCTATCCCCTTTGTTGCGTCAGCTGATCAATAATGCGGGGGCAGGGAACGTGGTGCACTATGATCCTGCCAATGTCATTATGATCACCGGTCGTGCCGCGGTGGTGAATCGGCTCACCGATATTATTCAGCGTGTCGATCAAGCAGGCGATAAAAAAGTGGAAGTGGTCCGCCTTGACCACGCGTCAGCCGCGGAAATGGTACGGATCGTCGACACCCTCAATAAGCGAGACAACGCCAACACCCGCCCTGAGCTTTTAGAACCACGTATTGTTGCGGACGAGCGCCTGAATGCGGTGTTGGTTTCTGGCGAGCCCAAAGTCCGTGAGCGCGTGATTGAACTTATCCGACAACTCGACCAAGAAATGGCGACGACCGGCAACAGCCGGGTGATTTATCTGCGCTATGCGAAAGCGGAAGACGTCGTAGATGTATTACAAGGCGTCTCCGATAATCTGTTAAAAGAAAAAGAGAAGAAAAACCAACCGAGCGTAAATGATCAAGCGGTACAAATTTCCTCGCACCAAGGCACTAACTCGCTGGTGATCACCGCGCCACCTGATATTTTAAAAACCCTTGAGAGCGTGATTTCTCAGCTCGATATTCGCCGCGCACAAGTGTTGATTGAAGCTTAATCGTCGAAATGTCGGAATCCGATGGGGCGAACCTCGGCGTACAGTGGGGATCGCTTGAAAACGGCGGGATTCAGTTTAATAACGCAGGGGTGGGTGTTACCAGTTACCTCACAGGACAGAAAGCAGCGGAAGATACTACTCGTACTGAAGTACGCTATCGGGATGATGGTACTCCGTACAATGTTCCGATTACCGAGTCGGGCGATTACTCGGCATTAAACAATGTATTAGGTGGATTAAATGGCTTGGCTGCCGGCGTAGTCATGGGCGATTGGACCGCCTTGGTGACCGCGGTGGCGTCGAAAAACGAGTCGAATATTTTGTCGTCGCCCAATTTGATGGTGCTCGATAACCAAGAAGCCTCGTTTATTGTCGGTGAAGAAGTCCCTGTGATCACCGGCTCGCAAACGGGCTCGAATAACGACAACCCCTTCCAAACCGTTGAGCGTAAAGATGTGGGGATCAAGCTGAAAGTCACCCCGCAAATCAATGAAGGCTCCGCGGTGTTGCTCGATATTGAGCAAGAAGTCTCGAACGTGCTTGGCGCCAGTGGCGCGGTGGATGTGCGCTTTGGTAAACGTCAACTGAATACATCAGTGATGGTCGGCGACCAACAAATGATTGTATTAAGTGGCTTGATTGACGAACGAACGGTCGAAAGTGAATCCAAGGTGCCACTGTTGGGGGATATTCCTATTTTAGGGCACTTGTTTAAGTCGACCTCGACCGAAACCGAAAAGAAAAACCTGATGCTGTTTATTAAGCCGACCATTATTCGTACCGGTTTGACCGCAGACGGGGTGACTCAACGCAAATACAACTATATCCGCGCCGAGCAATTACAGCGCGCCCAAGATGGCGTTAAGCTGATGCCTGACGCTGAAAAACCGGTCCTGCCTGATTACAACAGCGAAGCGGTGATGCCGGCCGAAGTACGTATGCTACAAGCGGAGTTAGAAGGATGAGTGAGCGTGCTGCGGCGCTAGCGGCTGAACCGGTGACAACCTGGCAGTTACCCTTTGGCTTTGCGCGTCGTCACGGTGTGGTGGTATTGACCGACAACGACACCCCACGTTTATTGTGTTTAGCGTCGGTAACACCGCAGACCTTGGTGGAGGTGCAACGTGTTCTGGGTACGGATATCGCCCCCGAATGGGTGTCGGATGCTGACTTTGAGCACCACCTGACTCGCCTCTATCAAAGAGACAGCGCCGATGCACAACAGCTAATGGCTGACATTGGTGCGGATGCTGACAGCGACGACTTTTTCTCGTTGGCCGAAGAGCTGCCGCAAAGTGAAGACTTGCTTGAATCGGAAGACGATGCGCCGATCATTAAGTTGATTAATGCCATGTTAGGCGAAGCGATTAAAGAAAGCGCGTCTGACATTCATATCGAAACCTTTGAGCATGCGTTATCGATCCGTTTTCGCGTTGACGGGGTGCTGCGTGACGTTCTATCCCCCAGCCGCAAGTTGGCCCCATTATTAGTGTCTCGCGTCAAAGTGATGGCAAAACTAGATATTGCAGAAAAACGGGTGCCGCAAGATGGGCGCATTTCGGTCCGTATTGGTGGGCGAGCGGTGGATGTGCGCGTGTCGACCATGCCCTCGTCTCATGGCGAGCGTGTCGTCATGCGTTTGCTGGATAAGAACGCCGTCCAACTGGATCTCGCGCAGTTGGGCATGGTGCCCAGCTTGCACCAAGATTTTCGCGCACTGATTCACAAACCTCATGGTATTTTGCTCGTCACCGGCCCGACGGGGTCGGGGAAATCCACGACCTTGTATGCTGGATTACAAACCATTAACAGTGAGGATCGCAATATCCTCACCGTGGAAGATCCGATCGAATTTGATCTGGCGGGTATCGGTCAGACCCAAGTCAATCCAAAAGTCGATATGACCTTTGCGCGAGGGTTGCGCGCCATGTTGCGTCAAGATCCCGACGTGGTAATGGTGGGTGAAATTCGAGACTTAGAAACCGCACAAATCGCCGTACAAGCCTCACTGACCGGTCACTTAGTGATGTCGACACTGCACACCAACACGGCGATTGGCGCGGTGACACGCTTACGTGATATGGGCATTGAGCCTTTCTTGTTGTCCTCCTCGTTACTCGGCGTGCTGGCCCAGCGCTTGGTCCGCACCTTATGTCCACGGTGCCGTATCCCTTATCAAGCCGATAGCTCGCAGCAGCCGTTATTTGTCGAGCTAGGCTTGGCGAGCCCCGGCGAGGCGATCACGCTCTATAAAGCGGATGGCTGTGAACACTGTCACCACAAGGGCTACCGAGGCCGAACCGGGATTCATGAATTGCTGACAGTCGACGAGAAGGTGCAAGCGCTGATCCATCATGATGCGGGCGAGCATGCGATAGAAGAAGCCGTGCGTGCGCAAAGTCCGAGTATTCGCTATGACGGCCTAACCAAAGTGCTGCAAGGGCAAACCACCCTTGAAGAAGTGATTCGTGTCACCAAGGAGGGCTAATGGGCGCATTTGACTATCAAGCGTTAGACGCGCGAGGGCGTAAGCGTAAAGGGGTGATTGAAGCCGATACTGCACGACAAGCGCGTCAGCAGCTGCGTGACAAAGGCTTTACCCCGCTCGACGTCAATGCTACGCGTCGTCAACGCGCCAACCAAAAGGCATCGGCGTCGCAGCCACTGTTCAGTCAACGAAACCGCGGTATTCGTACACAAGAGCTGTCGTTGATCACCCGCCAATTAGCGACCTTAATCGATGCCTCTATGCCACTTGAAGAGTGCTTAAAAGCAGTGGCAGAGCAAGCGGAAAAACCGCGAACAGGCAGCATGATGACCAGTGTTCGAGCGCGAGTGATGGAAGGGTACACCTTGGCTGATGCGTTAGCCGATTACCCACAGGTGTTTAATGAACTCTACCGAGCGATGATTGCTGCCGGTGAAAAAGCGGGGTATCTATCCACCGTATTATCACGCTTGGCTGATTATGTTGAGAACCGTCAGCGCATTCAGTCCACGTTGTTACAAGCCATGTTGTATCCCGCCATTCTCACCTTCTTTTCGGTGGTGATTGTCGCCTTTTTACTGGCCACCGTGGTGCCTGATATTGTCGGCCAATTTGTTCAAACCGGTCAGGCGCTGCCGGCATCCACCCAATTTCTATTGAACGCCAGTGATTTTATTACCGACTGGGGGATTTGGGTGGTGAGCGCACTGATCCTTATCGGTGTCAGTATCCGAGCCTTGCTTAAGGATACGCAGCGACGCTTAGTGTGGGATAAAAAAATACTGTCCTTGCCGGTAATTGGCCGGGTGGCTCGCGGCCTGAATACATCCCGTTTTGCGCGTACCTTGGCAATATGCACGGCCAGTGCCATCCCGTTATTAGATGGGATGAAAGTCGCCGCGCAAGTGATGAGTAATCAATACGTCCGCATGCGCGTATTGGAAGCTGCGGATAAAGTGCGGGAAGGTGCCAGTTTGCGTGTTGCTTTGGATCAGTCACGCTTATTTCCTCCCATGATGCTGCACATGATTGCCAGTGGTGAACGCAGTGGTGATCTTGAGCCCATGCTCTCTCGTGCCGCGGATAACCAAGATAAAGATTTTGAAGCCCAAGTGAATGTGGCACTGGGTATATTCGGCCCGTTAATGATCGTATTAATGGCAGGGTTGGTGCTTTTTATTGTCGTGGCCACCTTGATGCCGATTATTGCCATGAACGATATGGTCGGATTGTAATTTTATAATGATAAATAAGGAGAACAAGATGCGTCGTCAACACGGTTTTACCCTGCTCGAAGTGATGGTCGTGGTGGTGATTATTGGCTTATTAGCAAGCTTTGTCGCCCCCAATTTGCTCGGTAATAAAGATAAAGCCGCGGTCAAAAAGGCGATTGCTGATGTCAGTGCGCTTGAAAATGCTCTGGACATGTACAAACTGGATAACAACCAATATCCCACCACCGATCAAGGCTTAGACGCGTTAGTGAACAAACCGCAAAGTGAGCCGGTACCGCGCAGCTATCCGGATCAAGGCTACATTAAGCGCTTGCCACAGGACCCATGGAATAACGATTATCGCTATGTCAGCCCAGGTGAACATGGGGTGATTGATATTTTCTCGTTAGGCGCGGATGGCCAAGAAGGGGGCGACGGTGTCAACCAAGACATCGGCAACTGGAACCTTAACGAGCTGCAATAAGATGCGCCAAGCGGCAGGTTTTACCCTCCTTGAGATCTTACTGGTGGTGGTCATTATCGCTGTCAGTGCCTCTGGTGTGGTGATGGTGTGGCCAGAGCCTGCCGATACCCGCGCGCAAGAAGCGGGGCAAGCGTTACACCAGCGGATGAAGCTCTGGGCCGAGCAAAGCTGGCTCGAGGGGCGAACGTATGGCGTGCGCATCAATGAGCATGATTATCAGCTGTTAACGTTGGGGGAAGACAAGTGGCGCCCCGTGCGCAGTGAACGCTGGGCAACCCAAGGGACCTTGCCAGCGCAAAGCCGGTTTTCTCTCACCATGGACGGCTTTGGTTGGCAGCAACAAGACCGCTTGTTCGAAGATAAGCCTCTGTTTGAGAACCTGTTTGATGACGAGGGTGAACAGCCCGTGGCCCCACCACAGATCTGGTTATTGCCCAATGGTGAACTCACCCCTTTTACCTTACGAATCGACGTAGATGGCCGGGCCGCTTGGCAGCTTAAAGCCAATGAGCTGGCACAGTTTACTTGGCAACGGCTGGAGGACCGCTGATGCATGGCAAGACGCCAAGCCCCCAAAAGGGCATGACTTTGCTTGAGGTATTGGTGGCGGTGGCCATTTTTGCCATTGCCGCGCTCAGTGTCATGAAGGCGACGGGCCAGCATACCCGTTCGCTAGGGCGTTTAGAGCAAAAAACCTTAGCGGCCATGGTGGCGGATAACCAACTTGCTGAAGTCGTGCTCAGGGCTGACGTGCCAGAAAAGGCGACGCAAGGGACCACTGAGATGGCCGGTCAGCAATGGCAATGGCAACTCACGCCGGTGGCGACCGAAACCGGCCAACTGCGAGCGGTGGATCTGTCGGTGTCCGCCGCTGAGCAGAGCGATAACCCATTGGTGACCGTGAGGACGTATGTCGAGACGCGCTGAAAAGGGATTTACGTTACTTGAAGTCTTGTTGGCGTTGGTGGTATTTGCCAGTATCAGCCTGACGGCTTATCAAGTGCTACAAACCGTACAACGCAGCAATGTGCAATCGCGTGAAGTCGGCGAAACCTTGCAGCGGTTGCAACGTGCGTTAGTGATCATGGACAGTGACTTTCGTCAAATGGCCGCGCGTCGTCAGCGTATCGACGGTCAAACACCGACCGAGCGACTGCTGATTGCCGGACGCGATGTTCTCCAAAGTGAACAAATGGGTATACGTTTTACGCGTACCGGTTGGATTAACCCGCAAGCGCGTTTTCCTCGCGGTGAAGTCGTCGCGGTTGGCTACCGACAACGGGACGGTCACTTAGAGCGCCTGCGTTGGCGCTATCCGGATCAGGCCGCAGGTGATGAGCCAGCGGTGGCGACCTTGCTCAGTGATATCAAAGCGCTCACGTTTCGATTTTACGTGGAAGGCAATTGGCAAGAAAGCTATAACACGGCCCATGCTTTGCCCAAAGCGGTGCAAGTACGCTTTACTCATCCGCGTTACGGGCGGTTAGTCCGGACGTATTTGCTGGCGGGGCAAACGTTACCCGCGCCGCTGCAGCGGGAGGCACAATGACCCGACAGCGAGGCGCGGCGCTTCTTATCGTGATGATGATCATGGCGCTGATGACAGCGATTGCTGGCAGCATGGCGTCACGATTGTTTACCAATTACCATCGGGCGGAAAACCAGCTCCATTTTCAGCAAGTGTACTGGTACAGCAACGCGGTGGAAGCCCTTGCCTCTGCGGTATTACGCGAAAGTTTATCGGACAGTGATACGGTGAATGTAAACCAGGACTGGGCCCAGTCTGCGCGGACATTTCCGCTTCAAGGTGGCAAAGTTAGTGGTTACTTACAAGATGCGCAAGCCTGCTTTAACTTAAATAGTTTGCAGTTGCGAGGCGCAGCGTTAGGCGGTGAGGTGCCGTATGAAGTGCGCGTACTGCGTGCTTTAATCGGTAGCCAGGTCGACGATAGTTATCAAGCCGATGTGATTGCGCAAGCGAGTCGCGATTATATTGATGAAAATAATCAGCTTGATCAATCGTTAGGCGCCGAAGATGCTCACTACGAGAGTGTCCGTCCCGCTTACGTGACGGCTGATGCCGTGATTGCCGATGTCAGTGAGTGGCGCGCTGTTCGTGGGGTCAACGCTGAGGTCTTTCGCCAGTTATCACCGCAGCTGTGTGCGATTCCCTCTGCGGAGCTGATGGTGAATGTGAACACGTTAACGGACAAACAGGCTGCATTGCTATCGGCGTTGTTTACCCCGGCCCTGTCAGTTGAACAGGCAGAACAGGTACTGACCGAGCGCCTGAGTCGGGTTGGAAAAGTGTCGACGATTTTATCGCTACCCTGACGCTGACTGATTTTGATGAGGCGGCGCGCAAGCAAGTGATGTCGCATTTAAGCGTGACAAGCCATTACTTTTTATTACACGCCGATGTGCACGTGGCCTCAGCCCAACGTCACATCCAGGCATTATTGCACTATCAAGACGACGGCCAAGTATCGGTTTTACGCCGTCGGTTCGGAGGAATGCGTGAGCGAGCGACTGATAATCAGGATCAGTGATGCCAGCCAACCCATTTATTGGGCGCAGGTGCGTACCAGCGATAACCAAGTGATGACGACCGGCACCTGTCAGCAGTTGTCAGCATTAACAGAACAAGCACAGACAAGACGTGTGGTTGTGCTGGTGGACAGTACCTGGCTGACGCTCACTTCGGTGACGTTACCGCCTGGCTCGCGCCGGCAACGAGACAAAGTCGTGCCCTATTTACTGGAAGAAGCATTAGCCGATGAGGTTGAGGCGGTGCATGTCACCCTGCTAGACACCCAAGAAAACACCGCTCAGGTCGCGGTGGTAGCTCATCGGCAGATGCAAGCTTGGCAGCAGGCCCTTGATGCGTCCAATATCCATGCTCGCCAGTGGATCCCGGATGTGTTGTGTTTACCTTGGCAGCCTCAAACGTTGACGCTAGCGCCACTGGCCGATCAGTGGTTGTGCCGCTATCAACCCATCAAGGTGTGGTTGGGCAGCGCGCATGGCTTGCCTTCTGGGCGCAAGCTTGGTGGCAACAGCCGGGCAATCAAACCGAGGGAGCGCGCGCGGCAGGCACCGAGTCATCGACACTCAGCCTGCAGGTGTATGGCGCGCAAGACGCACACACCGAGTCGCCTTTGCCCATCGATGGCTTCCCGGTGCAGTGGCAGCAAAGTGAACCAACTATCAGTCTGTTGGCCGCACAGAGTACCTCGGTGTCTGCCAATTTATTATCCGGCCCTTATCGGCCGCAAAGCCAGATGAAACAGCGATTCAAGCCGCTGATCCCCACCGCCGCGCTATTGGTGATGGTGATGGCGTTGTTGGGCGGCGAGCAATGGCTGGCACTTCGTGACACCCAGCAACAGGTGCAAGTGTTACGCTCGCAAAGCGAAGCCTTGTTTCGTGAGACGTTACCACAATACCAACGTATTCCAACCCGCTCGTATATGGTGCGGCAAATGGACGCTGAAATCGCCCGCCTAGCCGGGCAGCAACAGGATTCCGCGCTACTGCCTTGGTTGGCACAATTAGCGCCAATGCTGGATGATGTGCCTGGCCTTGAGCTCCAGGCGCTGCGTTATCAGGGTAATCGAGACGCGTTGATTTTACGCGCCAAAGGTCGAGACTTTGCGCAATTTGAGCGTTTGCGAGGAATATTGAGCGAGCATTATGCGACTGAGCTCGGCCAGCTGAACCGTAGTGGCGACGCAGTCAGTGGCGAGTTTACGTTAAGGAGCCCATCATGATGGCACGCATTCAAGCCCAGTGGCAGGCGATCAGTGTGCGCGAGCAGCGATTATTACTGATCGCAGGTGGCGTGCTGGTCGTTAGCCTTTTGTACTGGGGAGTTATCGCCCCGCTTCAAACTCAGGCTGAAAAGGCCAATACCGCGCTAGCCAGCGAGCAGCGCTTGTTGCGAGACGTTCAACAAAAGCGCACCCAAATCATGCAGCTGCGGGCGCAGTCAGGAAGCGGTCATCAAGCTTCTGCGAGCCGAACACAGCCATTAAACCAAGTCATCGCGGCCAGTGCTGGGGAATTTAACCTCACGATTACGCGCTTACAACCGGGTGAAGATAGCGTGCAGCTTGGGATTGAACCGCTGCCGTTTAACCAACTCCTCCGCTGGTTAGATCAACTGGCGAGTGTACATGGTATTCGCGTAGTGCGTTTAAGCACGGAAGCCACAGAGACGGCCGGCAAAGTTAAGGTGAATCGACTGCAGTTGGAGCGATAAAACAATGTGGAAAAAAGGCTTATTCGGCATAGGGTGTGTGCTTGTCTTTGTGGTCAGTGTTGTGGTGCATGCGCCTGCATCTTTATTACGTCTAGCGCCTTTGCCCGATGCGATACACATCGGTGAAATCGACGGCACGGTTTGGCACGGGCAAGTCGAACAAATACGGTGGCAAAATTATACCTAGGACCGGTGCAATGGGATGTGCAGTGGCATCGTTTAGTCACCGGCGCGACGTTTGAAGCGGCCATTAAGGTACGTAGCCTGACGGGTTGCAAGGAAAAGGGAACCTCGGTTTTAACGGCTCGACACTGACGGTGTCACAAACGTTGGTGTCTGCGCCCGCGCAGCTATTAACAGGCGCTATCGCACTGCCCCCAGGCGTTGCGATTGATGGCACACTCGATCTGGTGCTGCGCGATGCCATCTTGGCTGAATCAGGGTGTCAGCAATTGCAAGGGCAAATCCAATGGCAGCATGCAGCATTGCAACTGCCGATGGGGCAGCTAGAAAATATTCCTGCGCAAGCCGCTTTATCCTGCGAAAATCAAGGTATTGCCGCGCACGGTGAGGGGCAGTCGGCGTCTTTAAGCAATAAGTTTTCATTGTCAATTACGCCGTCTGGGCGATACTCTGTATCGGGATGGCTAAAGCCGGGGCCTGACTATCCCGAGCCGATGAAGGCGCCATTATCTTGGTTAGGCGCGCCAGATCAACAAGGCCGCTATCGCTTTTCTTTTCGCGGCTAACAAGGCCTGATTGGCATATCAGCAAAGGGTGGCAAATCACACTATGACGCAGCGTAAACTTCCTCAAATCCTGTCGAAACAGGTCGTCGCCGCTTCTCGTTTGTTTAAGGTGGAGTCGTTAGATCTCACGTTTAGCAATGGCGTTGAACGTACCTATGAGCGGATGAAACCCTCAGGCCGTAATGCGGTAATGATGGTGCCGGTTACCGAGTCAGGCGATCTCTTATTAGTCCGAGAATATGCTGCTGGGACAGAGCGCTATGAATTGGGATTCCCGAAAGGCTTAATTGACCCGGGTGAAGAGGCCGCGCAAGCGGCGGTGCGTGAGCTGAAAGAAGAAATTGGCCAGGGCGCGCGCGAATTGATCCCGTTGAAAGAGGTGGTCCTCGCGCCTTCGTACTTTTCCAGCCGTATGACCTTGATGTTGGCACGTGATTTGTATCCAGAAAGCTTGGAAGGTGATGAACCCGAACCGCTTGAGATCATTCGCTGGCCGTTAGCCCAAGCGGAAGAGTTACTGACCCATGGTGATTTCTGTGAAGCGCGCAGTATTACCGCACTGATGATGGCGCTGAAGTACTTACAAGCGGAGAGGTGAGGCATGGCATTGCCTGAGTTGTTGCCCGATGTGATTGAAATAACCCGCTCAGCGGGCCAGGTTATTCTCGATATTTATCAAGACGGTGATTTTGAAGAGATCACCAAAAGTGATCAAACGCCGGTGACCAGCGCCGATTTAGCTGCCCACAAGCTGATTACGGAAAAACTCACTGCCTTGACGCCGGATATTCCGGTATTGTCGGAAGAAGATTGCGGTGTGCCCTTCAGTGATCGCCAACAATGGCAGCGCTATTGGCTGATTGATCCACTGGATGGCACCCAAGAATTTATCGCTGGCAGTGGCGATTTTGCCACTATTATTGCGCTGGTGGAAAACAACCATCCGGTGATGGGCGTGGTCTATGCGCCTGTATCGGGTGTGACCTATTATGCGTGCCAAGATAAAGGGGCGTGGAAAATCACCCCTGATGGCGATATGCATCGCATCTCGACCATGAAGCGCGACGAAGCGATTACCTCGTTATCCATTGCGATCAGTCGTCGACAAGATATTCATGCGGTGACGGAAAAACTAGCGCCTGAAATTAATTACGATTTGATCCCTTTGGCTCAGCCGCACTGAAAGCCTGTTTAGTGGCGGAAGGGGCGGTAGATTGTTATCTGCGTTTAGGACCGACCGGAGAGTGGGACACCGCCGCGACGCAATGCATCGTCGAGCAAGCAGGTGGACGGATCCTCAGCACAGAGCTTGACCCTTTGTCGTATAACGAGCGGGATTCACTGCAAAATCCAAACTTTATTGTTCTTGGTGATGAGTCGCTAGCGTGGTCATCTATTTTACGTCGCTAGAGACACCGCAGGTGTTTGAGAATACAGTCAACGGCACCGCTCTCGGTGCCGTTTTGCATGGATAAGAACAAAGCCGCTAGAACAAGCGATTGAGCCATTAAGCGCCGCCACCCGATAGGCTTCTGCCATGGTGGGATAATTGAAGGTGGTGTTGACAAAATAATCGATGGTATTTGCCTCACCTTTTTGCTCGAAAATCGCTTGGCCAATGTGAATGATTTCCGAGGCTCGTTCACCAAAGCAATGGATGCCAAGGATCTCGCGTGTTTCACGGTGAAACAGTATCTTTAAGCTACCGACATCCATCCCTGCAATTTGTGCTCGTGCTAGGTGTTTAAAAAGCGATCGGCCTACTTCGTAAGGGACTTTCTCTGCAGTGAGCTCCTGCTCGGTTTTCCCCACTGAACTGATCTCCGGAATGGTATAGATCCCAGTTGGAATATGTTCAATCAGGCGCACATTGGCATTGCCTTGGCAGATGGCTTCAGCACCACACGGCCTTGGTCGTAGGCAGCACTCGCTAAACTTGGATAACCAATGACATCACCGACCGCGTAGATGTGACCGACCTCAGTGGCATAGCTTTCGCTATCGACATCAAGTTGACCGCGAGAATTCGGTGTCAGCCCGACGGATTGAAGATTAAGTTTGTCGGTATTGCCCGCGCGTCCGTTGGCATAGAGCAAACAATCGGCTTTCATTTTTTTGCCTGACTCAAGATGGACGACCACCCCATCTTCCGTACCTTCAATGTTTGCATAGGTCTCATCGTTACGGATCATGACGCCGCTACTGCCAAAGTGATAGGACAAGGCATCAGAGATTTCGTTATCCAAAAAGGAGAGCAAGCGATCTCGTGTATTGATTAAATCGACCTTCACCCCTAACCCGCGAAAAATCGAGGCATATTCACTGCCAATGACCCCCGCACCATAAATGATGACATGACGAGGGTCGTGCTCAAGCGACAAAATTGAATCACTGTCGTAAATACGAGGGTGAGCAAAATCAACATCTGCCGGTTGATAAGGGCGAGAGCCGGTGGCTATCACAAAGTGATCAGCCGTGTAGGTATCAGCGCTGCCATCACTATGATGAACCGCTAATGTGTGTGCATCAATAAATGTGGCACTCCCATGTAACAAGGTACATTGGTTGCGGTCGTAAAAGCCTTGGCGCATGCGCGTTTGTTTGCCAATCACTGAATCGGCATGACTTAGAATTTGTGCAAACGTGCTGTGTAGGCTTTTGGTGTTTTGGGTATAAATCGGACTTTGATTAAATTCGATGATCCGGCTAACCGTGTGGCGCAGCGCTTTGGAGGGAATCGTGCCCCAATGGGTACATCCGCCGCCAACCGTGTTTTCGCGCTCAATCACCGCGACGCGTTTGCCTGCTTTTGACAAACCCATCGCGGCCCCTTCACCGCCAGGGCCGCTACCAATAACGATCGCGTCAAAGTGATCTTTTGGGTGGGGACTCGACTTGCTCATAGGGCTCAGACCTTATTTTCATTATTGCAACATCCATTTATGACTAGTTTAACGCTTATTATCCGTAAGGTTAACTTTCGGTGCCCAATCTCTGGTGAAATTGGCGTTCGCGCGTGATGTAGGCTGGCTGATTTGCCGATAAAAATTGCGTATAGTGACACCATGGTGACCATGAGTTGGATATGATGGGGATTCGAGCAGAACAAAAAGAAAAAACGCGTCGATCTGTCATTGATGCGGCGTTTAGCAACTCAGTGCTGAGCGCAGTTTCTCAGGCTTAAGTTTGCGCGAAGTGGCCCGTGAGGCAGGTATAGCACCGACTTCATTTTATCGTCACTTTAAAGACATGGATGAGCTCGGTTTAACCATGGTCGATGAAGGGGGCTTGTTATTGCGCCAACTGATGCGCCAAGCGCGCCAACGTATCGCTGCGGAAGGCAGTGTGGTACGTACTTCCGTCGAAACCTTTATGGAATTTATTGAAAGTAGTCCGAATGTGTTTCGATTGTTGCTCCGTGAACGGTCAGGTACATCCGCTGCGTTTCGTGCTGCAGTCGCGCGAGAAATTCAACATTTTGTTGCGGAGTTAACCGAGTATTTACAGTCTCGCACACAGCTCACGTATGAAGAAGCGTACAATCAATCTGAGGCGTGTGTGATTTTAGTCTTCAATATGGGGGCAGAGGCCCTTGATCTCGACCCGCACGCACGCGCAGAATTGGCGGAGCGAATGGTGTTACAATTGCGCATGATAGCCAAGGGAGCTTACTGGTACCGTAAAGACCGTGAGCGGCGAGCCTTACAGGAAAAACTGTCATAAACAGGTGAAAACATGGAACACGAGCAAGTCAAATCAGAACGTAAATTCTTATTGCTGGCGCTAGTCACTGGCATTTGTGGAAGTGCAACGCTAGCCACCGTCTTTTTCAGTGGCGTGGCGTTTTCGATCTTCCCCATTCTCGCATTTGTACTGGCCGTACATGCTTGTTATCAATTGCATGAACGACAGCCACTGACAGAAGGCACACCGCTGATTGCCTTTGCGTGTTTCCTGGTGGGGGCATTTGGCTATTCCGCCTTTATTCGCATGCAAATACCAGAGCTGGGCGGTAACTTCTTCTCTATCTTGGTCTCAATGGCGTTAGCCTTCTGGATTGGACATAAGTTGGGCTTTTTCAGTCGCAAACAGACTGCAGAGACGGCCTCTGATTCCTAATCACCAGGGCTAAAAACAAAAAAAGGCGTCCCTTTCGCGAGCGACGCCTTTTTTGTTTCTGGCTTTAGCGGTTTTATAGGCGCTCTAACCACACACCCGCTTCGGTATGGTGAGTGAATGGGAATTGATCGAACAGGGCACAACGGCTAATCCGGTGGGTTTGACCTAAGCGTTGTAGGTTCTCGACCAAGGTTTCCGGATTGCATGAAATATACAAAATACGATCGTAGCCTTGCACCATCTTGCAGGTTTCATCATCCATGGCCCGCGCGGGGTGGATCGACAAAAATGGTGTTGCACTGATAATCACTCAGCGTCACGCCTTGGTCTTGTAAGCGACGGAACTCACGCTCACCATTAATCGCTTGGGTAAACTCTTCAGCTGACATACGAACGATTTGCACGTTATCGATATGATTGGCGGCAATATTGTATTGCGCCGATTGTACCGAGGGCTTGGCAAGCTCGGTGGCTAAGACTCGACGGAAGTTTTTTGCCAGCGCCAGTGAGAAGTTGCCGTTACCGCAATACAGTTCCAGCAAATCGCCCTCGCTATCTCGGGTACAATCAATCGCCCAATCCAGCATTTTTTGCGCCACTGGGCCATTGGGCTGGGTAAAACTGTTTTCAATTTGCTGGTACACCAAGGTTTGGCCATCAGCCTGTACCTTTTCTAGTACGTAATCGCGGTCTAGTACCTTTTTTTGCTTACGCGCACGGCCAATCAAGTTGAGGTTAAAGCTTCATCATTGAGGCGTTGCTTCAGTGTCTGGGCGGCCTGCTCCCACGCTTCATCTAGTTGGCGGTGGTACAGTAACGACACCAAGATCTCGCCACTTTGGGTTGACAAAAAGTCCACTTGGAACAGTTTGCGGCGCAAGGTCTCGTTGGGTTTAATTGCTTCGAGTAAGAGCGGCATCAAGTCGTTGATTAAGCGGCTCGCCACGGGAAAGGTATCAACGCGATATTTTTGTTTAGTCGCCGGGTCAAACATGATGTAGTAAAGATCATCCCCCTCATGCCATACCCGAAATTCCGCGCGCATCCGATAATGCGTCTCTGGCGAATGAAACACTTCGAGCTCAGGCGCGTGAAACGGTGCGAGTTGTTCCGTGAGTCGTTGGACTTTCTCAGCAAGCTGTGTGTCGTAGTCAACGGTTGATTGGGCCTTGGTCATGATGGCTGCCTCAGCGATTGGAAAATGAGCGCAGATTTTAGACAAATCCCCAGCTATGTCCAGCCTTGCTCACGATTCTCCGTTATTCTATAAGGTTATCAATGGACAATATCCATCTAGATGGCTACTATCCTTGGGCGGGTAAGCGATTAGCGAGCAAACAAGCCGTAATCGCAGGAATGCGGTGAGAATCCGCAACTGACGCGCAGCGGTATCAGAGAACGACCCTAACTCGGCCCCTGGCCAGACACTGTCGCCAATTCTTTGGATAGGTGATGGGAAGTCGTTAGCAGTAGGCGGCGAAAGCCATGCTCTTAAGTCCGAATACAGCCCGCCCCGCAGCATTGTGCTGCATATTCTCGCGATAGGAAGGAATAACCCATGAACAAACCAATTGTGGCGAGCCTGGTGGCGGCGTCATTACTCCCCGCGAGCGCGTGGGCCGAGCAAAATACCGAAACGGTGGTGGTGATAGGGCGTAGTCATCATGCTGATACGCTCACGCAAATACCCGCAAACGTTGCTGTTATTACTCAAGAAGATATCCGCAAGAGCGGTGCGCAAGATATAACGGCCTTACTCAGGGGAAAATCAGGTATTCAGGTTTCGGATACTAATTCGGGCGCCTCTTTCGCAATGCGTGGATTTTCTGGTGGCCAAAGCGCGCATAACACACTTATCTTAGTTGATGGTCGGCGATTAAATAAGGCTGATCTATCTGGGCTACAACTAGGTGCTATTGCCATGAGCCAAGTCGAGCGTATTGAAATCCTTTCTGGTAGCGCGGGAGTTTTATATGGTGACCAAGCGGTAGGTGGCGTCATCAATATCATTCTAAAAAGTACAGCCAGAGAGGGAGGCCATGTTGGTGTTCGTGTTGGAGACTTTGATACCCGTGGCGCTTATGCTAGCAAATCAGGACAGCTGAGTGACTATTGGCATTATCAAGTCTCGGCAGATTATGCAAAAACAGACAACTATCGTGAGCATAACGAGCAAGATTCGGGAATGTTGAGTAGCCGTATTGAATACCAGCGAGATAGTGAGCGCTTCCATGCTGTACTCAGTTACTTTGACGATGATCGTCAGTGGCCAGGCTCGCTAACTGAAAATGAGTATCGCGCCAACCCTCGCCAGTCTAAAAGTACTCACGCTGAAGACTATGGTCATGAAATATCTCGCTCGCTTGATGTGGGTTATCAGAAAGGTGTAGGAGAAGCATGGCAGTTGGCTACCTCTTTACAGTATTCGGATACCAGCACAAACGCAAGAACCTCGATTACACCGAGTAAAGGCGAGTTAGATCAGCTAACAGTCTCTATATCAGGAGAGAAATCATTTGCGGCTAAAGGGGGAGAAGAGGGGACTTGGATTGTTGGCGTTGATTATGCCAACAATACTTTCGACTATTTTTCCCTGTTTACAGACAGGGATAACCGTCAGCAACGAGTGAGTGTGTTTAGCCAGCTTCATTACCCATTGTCTTCACAGACTACCCTTGTTTTAGGAGGAAGAAAGTCACGTGTAACCGATGACTTAACGGATGCTGAGACATACCCGAATGGCGAGCAATTAAAAGCACATGCTAGCGCGTTAGAGATAGGGGTGAACCACTTTATTGACGAGATAAACCGTATTTATATCCGTGGTGAGCAGAACTTTCGTTTTGCAAAAGTGGATGAGCAAGCATACACCTCTCCAGGTGTGTTTGGGTTAGCACCACAAAAAGGTAAGTCTGTTGAGTTAGGTTGGCGACAAGAAGCTGAGAACTACCAAATTGGTGCGGACCTTTATCGCTTAGAAATTGATGATGAAATCTTATTTGACTCTAATGCCATCTCGCCATCAGGCGGTTCAGGCGGTGCGAATGTTAACGCAGATCGCTCGGTACGATATGGCGGCAGCTTTCAGGTCAAGTGCAAGTTACCCCTAAGTGGCTCGTTGCTACTGAGTACCACTATATTGATGCTGAATTCACCGAAGGGGATAACAAAGGTAATGCGTTGCCCTGGGTAGCGATGCACACCGCTACATTACAAAGTACAGTGCATTTTACTCAAGATATCCTTATGTACTTGGAAGGTATCTACACTGGATCGCGCTATAAAGACGGGGATACTGCTAACAGTAAAGGCAAGCTCCCCCCCTATTGGCTATCTAACTTTGCGTTGCAGTACGAACTAGACCAGTGGTTAACGACATTAGGTCGATAACCTCTTTGACAAACAATATCCTGCTAATGCGAATGCACGGGACGCTTACTATCCAGGTGATGGGCGCCAATTGACACTGGAAGCGAGATACTCTTTCTAAACTAGCTTTAATCACGCCTTTATCGTTATGATAAGGGCGTTTTTTATTGAATGGGTGTCCCATGGCGCAGCCCAATATATTGATCTTCGACTCCGGTGTGGGGGGCTTATCGATTTATCAGTCGGTGCGAGAGCTGCTTCCTGACGCTAACTACACCTATTTGTTCGATAACGCAGCTTTCCCATACGGTGAGCTGGATGATACCCAACTCATCACTCGTGTGACTGCTTTGGTGAGTGCGGTATGTATGCAGCATGATATTGATATCGTGGTCATCGCATGTAATACCGCCTCGACGCTGGTACTGCCGCAGTTACGTGAACAGTTAGCGATTCCGGTTGTCGGCGTGGTGCCGGCGATCAAACCGGCAGCGGCGCAAAGTCAGTATAAAACGATAGGTTTGCTGGCCACACCTGCCACCGTTGCTCGTCCTTATACGAAGCAGTTGATTGCCGATTACGCCAAAGATTGTCATATAGTGTCGGTAGGTACTACAGCTTTGGTGCATATGGCAGAGCGAAAGCTACGAGGCGAGGCCGTTAATCAAGAGGACTTAACGGCAATCTTAGCGCCGTTTGCAGCTACCACCGATACGTTGGTGCTGGGATGTACGCATTTCCCCTTATTGCGAGAGGAAATCCAACAAGTATTGGGTGAGTCAGTGTGTTTGATTGATTCAGGCACTGCAATCGCGCGCCGCATCGTCTCACTGACGGCCACACTGAACATATCCAGTGTTACCGCGACCACATCAGGCAATCACGCCTACGCAACGGCAACACCGATTAAGGCTGACGCGCTATCCGACTATATACAGTCGATAGGATTGACGCGCGTTAGCTATTCGCCTGCTTTTTTGGTTCGTTCGCTTCACGGACTTTAAGTGTCCGCTCGCCGTATACATTGTTATTCAGGGCGTTGATGGCATCCTCGGCATGCGCAGCGGCCATCACCACGAAACCAAAGCCTCGACGTTTACCGGTGCGTTTATCCTTCATCAGTCGAACGGCAAAAACCTCGCCATGTTCGCTAAACAGTGTACGGACATCATTTTCATTGGCGCGATAAGGTAGGTTACCCACATACAAGGTTTTACTCTGAGGTGATTCTTCCTCGTCGTTGTTCGCGTTATGTGATGCAGGAGCATCCTGTGTCGCTGGTTTAAAATCGGGGAGAGGAAGGTAGAGGCAAGCCAGTCCGCTGACGATTGCGCCTGCAGCGAATGCAATGGCAGGTGAACTGACCCCCATCAGGTTGACGATAATGGCGCCGAGTACGGCGATACAGATAATTAGTGCAAAATTGACTGGTGATTTCATAAGCATTATTAAAAATAGAGCAATTAAAAGTGATGACATGAACAACAAATAGGCAATGCATGTCATGAAAAGGACCAAGAAAACGGGCCAGCGTTATCTCTCAGTAAATACCACGTATCAAGAATGTTTCAAAACGCTGGTTATTCATCATTTTAGGTGGATTCTTGTCCAGTCGAAATAAAAAACGTAAAAAACCCTTGTCAGTGTGATCTGTGTCGCTATACTACGCCCCACATCGACACGGCACACAGGGCAAGCGCTCAGCGCCATGTTGACGTAAAAAATCAAATAAAAATAAACGCTTGACGTGAGTTTTTAAAAGATTAAGATAGCCGTCCACTTAACGCCAAGCGTTAGGGGAGTCAAAAAGAGGTTTTGTTTCGGCCCTAAGGGTTGAAAATAAAAGATAAAATTTCTTCTTGACTTTAACGGTAAGGCTGCGTAAAATACGCAGCCCTGGCCAAGCGAAGCGAAGCTTCGTACAGTCAACGCTCTTTAACAATTTGACCTATGCAATCTGTGTGGGCACTCGTTGAGAATAGACAAAAAGATTTATTCGATGAACTGAGTGACCAATACGAAACAACGTTTACGTTGTTCGGCACAGTCAATTCGTTTGTCTCGCAAGAGACGAACAAAACAGTATTTATCGAGCCGTTTGTCTTTTCTTTGGAAAAGCAAGCACCAAAACTTTAATTGAAGAGTTTGATCATGGCTCAGATTGAACGCTGGCGGCAGGCCTAACACATGCAAGTCGAGCGGAAACGGCAGTATTGAAGCTTCGGTGGATTTATTGGACGTCGAGCGGCGGACGGGTGAGTAACGGCTGGGAACCTGCCTGACGAGGGGGATAACCGTTGGAAACGACGGCTAATACCGCATAATGTCTTAGTTCATTACGAGCTGGGACCAAAGGTGGCCTCTACATGTAAGCTATCGCGTTGGGATGGGCCCAGTTAGGATTAGCTAGTTGGTAAGGTAATGGCTTACCAAGCAACGATCCTTAGCTGGTTTGAGAGGATGATCAGCCACACTGGGACTGAGACACGGCCCAGACTCCTACGGGAGGCAGCAGTGGGGAATATTGCACAATGGGGGAGACCCTGATGCAGCCATGCCGCGTGTGTGAAGAAGGCCTTCGGGTTGTAAAGCACTTTCAGCAGTGAGGAAGGTCGTGTACTTAATACGTGCACGGCTTGACGTTAGCTGCAGAAGAAGCACCGGCTAACTCCGTGCCAGCAGCCGCGGTAATACGGAGGGTGCGAGCGTTAATCGGAATTACTGGGCGTAAAGCGCATGCAGGCGGTTTGTTAAGTCAGATGTGAAAGCCCGGGGCTCAACCTCGGAACCGCATTTGAAACTGGCAGGCTAGAGTCTTGTAGAGGGGGGTAGAATTTCAGGTGTAGCGGTGAAATGCGTAGAGATCTGAAGGAATACCAGTGGCGAAGGCGGCCCCCTGGACAAAGACTGACGCTCAGATGCGAAAGCGTGGGTAGCAAACAGGATTAGATACCCTGGTAGTCCACGCCGTAAACGCTGTCTACTTGGAGGTTGAGGTTTTAGACTTTGGCTTTCGGCGCTAACGCATTAAGTAGACCGCCTGGGGAGTACGGCCGCAAGGTTAAAACTCAAATGAATTGACGGGGGCCCGCACAAGCGGTGGAGCATGTGGTTTAATTCGATGCAACGCGAAGAACCTTACCTACTCTTGACATCCAGCGAAGCCTTTAGAGATAGAGGCGTGCCTTCGGGAGCGCTGAGACAGGTGCTGCATGGCTGTCGTCAGCTCGTGTTGTGAAATGTTGGGTTAAGTCCCGCAACGAGCGCAACCCTTATCCTTGTTTGCCAGCACGTAATGGTGGGAACTCCAGGGAGACTGCCGGTGATAAACCGGAGGAAGGTGGGGACGACGTCAAGTCATCATGGCCCTTACGAGTAGGGCTACACACGTGCTACAATGGCAGATACAGAGGGCAGCGAGACAGCGATGTTTAGCGAATCCCTTAAAGTTTGTCGTAGTCCGGATTGGAGTCTGCAACTCGACTCCATGAAGTCGGAATCGCTAGTAATCGTGGATCAGAATGCCACGGTGAATACGTTCCCGGGCCTTGTACACACCGCCCGTCACACCATGGGAGTGGGCTGCACCAGAAGTAGATAGCTTAACCTTCGGGAGGGCGTTTACCACGGTGTGGTTCATGACTGGGGTGAAGTCGTAACAAGGTA
>AQOF01000035.1 GCA_000565345.1 Salinivibrio costicola subsp. costicola ATCC 33508 = LMG 11651
CACCTCGGATGCTGGGCGCATGCTCGGCGCAAGTTCAAAGATGCCCTCGACCTGAGCCCGAAGAAAGGAGGACAGGCCAAACAGGCCTTGAGTTATATCCAGAAGTTGTATGCCGTGGAGAAAAAGGCAAAATCCTTGTTGCCAGCAGACAGGCATGCGATGAGGCAGCAAGACAGCATTCCGATTTTGAACGCCTTCCATAAGTGGCTGGATAAAGCCGCCGCCAGACTGTTACCGAACAGCCCGATGGGAAAAGCGGTCAGCTATACGCTGAAACAATGGCGTTACCTGGAGAAGTATGTCGAAGACGGCGGCTATCCGATAGACAACAATCAGGTCGAGCGGGAAATCCGTCCGGTGGCGACTGGGCGGAAGGCTTGGCTGTTCGCGGACACCCAAAGCGGGGCGAATGCCAGCGCCGTATGGTTCAGTATCATGCTGACCTGTCGTGCCAACGGTGTGGAGCCCTATGCCTACCTGCGTCATGTACTGACAGAGCTACCTCAGCGAGAAGAGGGCTGTGATGTCAGCGATCTATTGCCCTATAACAAAGCGCCCATTCAATCACCAGGCGGGTAGAAATACCCGCTTACGAATTAAAGTAAGTTTAAAAACCGCTAATCAGAGCTAGAAAGCCTATAGCGATAGAGATACAAACAAAAAGGTAACTATTCACCCACGAGCTATTGACGACGGTTTACGCTAAAAATACTGGTGCCTGATAATCAACTTTCAACATGTGATGTTCGACGATTTCACGCAGCCATTTATAAGCAGAGACCTGCTGTCAACGCCAGTTTAAAATTGACCCACTTATCGACGTTATCGCCGAAGTAAAACTGACCCACCCACGTAATTAATTTTTGCTTTCAGATAAACTGTCCAAAGCCGATGGTACGGTTCCAGCCAGCTTCTTTCCTCGTAATCGGTAGCTTTCACCGCTGATTTGTACGATGTGCGAGTGATGCAGAAGCCTATCAAGTAGTGCCGCCGTCAACGTTGTGTCGTCGGCGAACGCCTTTGACCATTGAGAGAACGGCAAGTTACTGGTCACGATAATACTGCCTTGCTCATAGCGTTTGGCGATGACGCTGAAGAACAAGTTAGCCTCTTCTCTGCCGAACGGTAGATAGCCGATTTCATCGACGATAAGGAGTTTGGGTGCGAGTACACTGCGTTTCAAGTAACTTTCAAGCTTACCTTGAGCTTTGGCAGTAGAGAGTTGAAGCATCAAGTCTGCTGCCGTGATGAACCGCGTTTTTAAACCTTTTTGGACAGCAAGTTGACCAAGACTCACTGCAAGGTGGCTCTTACCGACGCCACTTGGCCCAAGTAACACCACGTTTTCGTTTTCCTTTCGCTCTATGAACGCCAGCCCTGTTAGTTCTTTGAGCTGTTTTCTCGGGGCGCCCGTTGCGAATTTGAAGTCATAATCATCGAACGTTTTTTCCATTGGGAAGCTGGCGAACTTAGTCAGTGTGGCTCTTGTGCGCTCAGCTCTGGCTTCCAGCTCTGCGTTCAGAAGTGACTCTAAGTAATCGGCTAGACTCAGTTCACGATTGTTGGCAGCTTCTGCTAATCTCGGCCATTCCTGACCGATAGCTTGTAGCTTCAGCGCTTCACAGGCAGCTTCAATGCGATTCATTTGAAGGTTCATGGTCGCACCTCCAATAGTGCATCATACGTTGATAGTGGGTGTTGGAAGCTCTCTAGCGGCACCACATTATCACTCGTTGTTAGCGTTGTGACTGGACGCGTTGGCGATGGGAGTGGCTGAAGTGTAAAGCGTTCTTCATCTAAGAGAACTTGAGGTTTTGCACCTGTCGTAGCATGCGTTCGTTGATGAGCGACGGTTTCTAGCCATGCGCCGATGTGTCCATTAAGAACATCGACGGTGATGTTAAGACCGTGCTGCTTGAGTGTCGCCGCAAGCGGCGTGACGAAGCTGCTTTTCAAGTAAGCGTTAAATCGCTCCACTTTTCCTTTTGTTTTCGCACGATATGGACGGCAGGCTCTTGGTTTAAAACTGTATTTCTTGGCGGCGGTGAGCAGCGCTGGATTCCACCGATGTTCGCCTTCACCGTAGGCATCGCGCTCTATCATGATGGCTTTCGCATTATCGAATAGCACCTCTTTGGGGACGCCGCCGAAGTATTCAAACGCTTCTTCAAGCCCTTGTATCCAGTCTTCTTGACGCTCTCGTTCACTAAAGCGAACGAAGGTCGCTCTGCTATAACCAAGCGTTGCCACGAAGGCTTAACATGGACGCCGTAATGAGTGATGGTCGTAAAGTCCACTTGCATCTGCTCACCTGGCAATGTCTCGAATCGAACGACAGGGTCGATAGGCGTACTTGATTTGTACTGTTTGATGTACTCCTTGAGCATCGTTATACCGCCTTCATAACCCAGTGATTTTAGCTCTCGTAACAAGACGGTAGCAGGTATCCAATACGGCTTTGCGGTTTCAATGCGCGTGCGTAAGTAGTCATGGTACGGCTGAAGCTTGGTTGGTCGGGGTTGACGCTCAGGATAAACTGGCGCTTTGCTTTTATCTCGAAGGTAATTACGAACCGTATTCCTTGAGATACCCAAGTCCTTTGCAATGCGGCGAATACTGCGCCCTTGCTGATGTAAAACGTGTATTTCCACGAGTAGCTCCTGATTGATCATAATCCGCCGCTTTGTCCATGTAACGAACGGATAGTTTGGCTCAGGTGGGTCAATTTTAAATCGACGTTAGTGGGTCAGTTTTACATCGGCGCTGACACTGCTGAAGTTTGGCGATTTCTATCAGCGAGAACATTCGTTCGCGGAACTGGTCGCCTCGATATGAGCGAGTCACGTAACAACACTTCCTCATCAGTATGTAATTACGGAGAACTCGCTCCGCTGCGTTGTTTGTTAACGGGCACTCGGAGTCGTCCATAAACCGCCAGACCATGGCATCATCAGCGATGAGGTTTCGACATCTACCTCGATATCGTTTTGAGCATTGATAACTACCCAATTTGAGCCAATGAAGCCAGCTCTTTCGTAATCGCCTGAGTCGGCGGTAATATTGGCTTTCGGTAATTTTTTCTTCGATATATCGGTGATGACACCTGAATACGCTATGAGCGATTAAA
Source organism: Salinivibrio costicola subsp. costicola ATCC 33508 = LMG 11651 (assembly GCA_000565345.1). Classification (GTDB taxonomy): domain Bacteria; phylum Pseudomonadota; class Gammaproteobacteria; order Enterobacterales; family Vibrionaceae; genus Salinivibrio; species Salinivibrio costicola. The sequence goes on from AQOF01000035.1 coordinate 3,128, forward strand.
GCGAGTTTTTCTCCGATTTTTTGGTTTTCAGGACAAACGCTCTCCTCGATAGCGATGACGTTCCTTAATATGTGAGCCCAGCATAATTGGCGCTTAGATTCGTCGATATATTTGTAGGCAGAATATTGGTCAGTCACTAAAAGGGGTGAAACCGCTTCACCAAGTAGTCGTTTGGCAGCATGTTGGTTTCTTCCACTGTTAATTTGGAAAAAGGCTACGTCATTGCTGAGTGCGGCCCACATCCAGCGTTTATCATTATTGCGCTGATGTGAAGTCTCATCAGCCATAATCAGTTTAGATGCTTTTACTGTGTCATGGATTTGAGTATGAGTATCAGCTAAGTATTCAGTGACTCGTCCTTGCGCCGCAGATATTGCACCTGTTGAGAAGTTTAGCTGGAATACGTCTTTCAGCATAGATTGTATTTTACCTATGCTTTGGTGGTGCTGCGTCGCTTGGATTGCGATAAAGCTATGTAGATTTGGCCCCATTTGAACATCGGGCACAGACTCTGGAAGCTCCGCTTGATGTTTATCACCACACCATGAGCACTCGCCTTTAAAAATTTGATGTTCAACAAGCGTGTATGAGATATCTGGCAAGTCAAAGATTTGGTGTCGTTTATAAGGTTTTCTATTTGGAATAACACACCCACCGCAGTGGCATATCTTATTCGGTAAGTATTGCTCAACCGAGGCACTGTCTTCAACAGGGTGAAGCAGTCGGCGATGGCCTTTATGACCTGGTTGAGCTCCTTGCTTTTTTCCAGATTTCTTCCGATTTGGCGAAGTATTCTTAGCTTTATTATGCAGGGGTTGTTGAGATGATGGCACAGAAGAGTTTCGACTATTTTGATTTAGTCGGTCTTCAAGCTCTGCCAGCTTATTCCATAAAAAGTGGATGATGTCTTTCGCCTCTTCAGGCGAATCGAAATCTGGCGGTGGAGGTAATGTTTTCTTATTCATACCTCCAGATTGCCACCACAAAAAGATCACTCAAGTTGAATGTGGGATCAAGTTAACTCAGTCACATAAATTTGCTGTCAATAGCTCCCGGTAGATTTCAAGGTAGTTGACCAGATTTTCCAATTAAGCGGCGCTTTTTTGACAGCCTCGTTGATTGTCTTCTGAGCTGCTTGGATTGAGTGTTACTGAACTAACAGGCGTCCAGTCACGCGTTTCCTTAGCCCAACGCTCAGGATGTTTGGTTTTTGCCTGCTGATAGACGCATGCCGTTTCGCTAACACCTGAGTATCCTGGTTGCGGTGTCTTTGCGCTGGCGTGACGAATTTAATCGCGCTATGGCGATGCTCATTGTTGTACCAGTTGACGAAGTTCAACATCCATTCACGCGCTGCGCCCAGTCCCTCAAAGCCATGTGCCGGGTAGTTAGGGCGGTACTTGGCTGTGCGGAACAATGATTCCGAGTACGCATTATCGTTACTGACTCCTGGGCGATTGAAAGAGGTACGGATACCCATCTCATCCAACTTGGCGCGTAAGGTCAGTGATTTCATCGGTGCGCCATTGTCAGCGTGTAGATAACGCGGCTTGACCAAGCACCCTTCGCTGAGCGTCGCGCGTTCAATGAGTTGAGACGCAAGCGCACCGCATTCACGGTCATGAACTTCCCAGCCGACGATTTTCCGACTGTAAATATCGATGATCATATAAAGGTACCAATACAGGCCACGTACATTCGAAGGTAAATAGCTGATATCCCACGTCCAGATTTCATTCGGCTGACTGGCCTGATGAGACGTCGGCTCTGTCGCTGGCTGTGGCGGCTTGGCTTTACCTCGATGGTGAAGTTGGTCATTCGCTTTCAGCACGCGATAGATTGTGGATTCACTGGCGATATATTCACCTTGGTCAGCCAGTCGTGGGACGATTTGACTCGGGGGTAAACTGGCGTAGTCAGCGTCATTGCAGACATGCAGAATATGCTGACGCTCTTGCTCAGACAGCTTGTTTTTCGGTGCAGCTTGAATAGCAAGCGAGCGTAGATCTGGCAGCACCTGCCCTTGTGATGAACGCCAACGTCGCAACGTGCGTTGTGGTATCTGCATAAGCTCAGCCGCCTTGTACTGAGGGGCGCCGTTCGCGACAGCTTCATCAAAAAGCTGTAGCAGCATCTGGCGCCTATCGAGAGAGGTTAGTCCTCCTCGTTGTCGCTCTCGTACAAGACATTGAGCTTTTTTGATAGCACCAGTAACGCTGTCGTTTCGGCAAGGGCTTTATCTTTGCGGCGTAGCTCTTTTTCTAGGCCACCGATACGTTTTTTCTCGGCTTTACGCGCTGCCTGCTCAGCCTTTTTGGATTGTTCAGCTTGGCCTGCACCGCTGATACAAGCGCGCTTCCATGCTTTGACTTGCTCGGGGAACAAGCCTCGCTCACGGCAATATTGACTCAGCTCGGCTTCTGACAGACTGGCTGTTTCCATGACGGTGGCGAACTTGGCTTCAGCTGACCACTGCTCGGTGTTTTTTTGATGACCTGGCACGGGTTTACCTTCGGAACGGAGTTTACTGCGCCAATTGTACAACGTTGCCTCGCTGATGTGTTCTTCGGCTGCAATTTCCGAGACAGTTTTATTATTCGGCGGCAACAGTTTCTTTAGGATGGCGGCTTTTCTTTCTTCGGAATATCTCGGCATAGTGTCCTCCATTAGCCCTCCATTGCTGGATTTTAGGGCGATTCAATATCTGGACAACTATCCTGACACCGGGGGCTCCTGGGTGAATAGTTACGGTTTAAGCCCTGGGGATTGTTATTAAATAGTACTTTTATAGCGATTTTCACAAATAAACCAAGATCCCCACCTATTGGGGAGGATCAAGCGCGAAGTAAAACTGTCTCAATTCCGTCTCAGCACTGAGACACTCATTAGACTAAGTTATGGTTTTTATTATGAAAAAGAGGATCACGAAAGATCCTCTCTAATAGTCTTGACTATTGGAGTTTTTGAATATTGCTTAATACTTGTTCGACTATTTGCTTCGCTTGACAGGTTACCTCTGCTTCAGCATAACAACGCAATTCTGGCGCATTACCAGAAGGACGAAGGTGAATAACATCATTATTATCAAGCGTTAAACGTAATCCATCAGTAACATCAACATTTTTAACAGCTACCAAGTCAAACTATAGCTTAGCCAATAATAGTTCGGGGTTAGCATGACCATCATCTAAAATTTGCAGGCTTTTTTCAGTTGCAAAGTTTTGAATACGACCGCTGTCAGTCACTCGTTGCGGTAAGGCATTAACAAGTGGAGAAATACCATCTTTTCCTGCAGCAGCAAGCAACATTAGAGCAGGTAAAACGGCATCACGCGTTGGCAGTGCTTTTAACGTTTTTCCATTCACTTGAACATCACTACCCAGTAAATAGCCTCCATTAGCCTCAAAACCGGCAATAGAAGCGTACGTCTTCGCCAGTGACGCAAATTCGGCAATCACAATAAGGCGAACCAATTTTTGTACGCTCAACATGTTTAAACACACCTAAGCTCTCAACCACGGTATTGCAACTAACGGGGATAGCAAGTGCTTCAATGTTCATAGCCCTTGAACATAGCAATCCAAGAATGTCACCACGTAGCCACTCACCGTTCTCGTCGGCAACTAGCGGGCGGTCACCATCGCCATCAGTCGAGAAAATAGCATCTAGTTGATATTGCTTAGACCAATTTAATGCTTTTAGCTTATCTGCATCAGCTACAGCTTCAGTATCGATAGGAACAAATTCATCACGACGCTCTAATGAAATAACTTCAGCGCCAAGCCTAGTAAGTAGAGATGCATATAAGTCACGGCCAGCACTTGAATGCTCATAAATACCAATACGTTTGCCGCTAAGTAACGAAATATCGAATAACTCAGTGTAACGGGTAATATAGTCCGTTGCGGCACGTTGGTTAACGATCAGTTCAGGCAAATCACTGATTGCAGTAAATGTCGCATCAGCGTTTAAAATCGCTTGCTCATCAGCTTTAGTAATTTCACCGTCAGGTCGGTAAAACTTAAGACCATTACGATCAAAAGGAATATGGCTACCAGTAATCATAATGCATGGGATTTTGTCTTGCATTGCCACATAGGCCAGCGCTGGTGTTGGTACAACACCATAATAAACCGCTTCAAGGCCTAACTGCTCTAAAGCTTTCATGCAAGCTTGAGCCATTGCGGGGCTGCTCGGACGATTATCAATGGCAAGAGCAACGGTTTTAAACTGAAACTGCCCCTGCATACACTGCATAAATGCAAAAGTAAAAGCTGCACAAGCATCAGCAGTGAACTGTTCTACCAAACCACGCGCACCACTAGTGCCAAATTGAATACCTGACTCTTTAATTACTTTCGAACTAATTAACATAAGAAAAACCCACACATATTGTGAAATATTGAATAACTTAAGTGATTATAAACACCCTAAAACGAGCTAATATTAATCGAACTCTTAAATACGACCATATCGGTCTTCAAAGCGGACAATATCATCCTCGCCAAGATATGAGCCCGTTTGTACTTCAATCATTTCCAATGGGATCTTACCTGGATTTTCTAAGGCATGAATCGTACCTAAAGGAATATAAGTCGACTGGTCTTCAGTCACTAAAATAACTTCATCACCATTAGTTACACTTGCTGTACCGGCAACGACAATCCAATGCTCACTGCGATGAAAGTGTTTTTGAATTGAAAGCTTTTGGCCTGGGTTTACGGTGATTCGTTTCACTTGGTCACGCGCACCAAAATCAATCGAGTCATACTTACCCCAAGGGCGATAAACTTCACGATGGATCTTATATTCAGAACGATCTGTGTCTTTTAATCGCTGCACAATAGCTTTAACATTCTGCACTTGTGATTTGTCTGCAACCAGAATAGCGTCTTTAGTTTCAACAATGACTAGATTATCTACCCCTACAGTAGCTATCAGCTTATTTTCGGAATATACGTAGTTATTTGTCGATTTAACTGCGATCACATCGCCTTTGTGTGCGTTATTGTCACAATCTTTTTCAGATACGTCCCATAATGCAGACCAAGATCCGACATCACTCCAACCGGCATCCATTGGAACAACAATAAGACTCCCTGATCCATTATCAGAGCAAACAGGTTCCATCACAGCATAGTCAATAGAATCAGATGGACAGGCTTCAAAAGCTTCTTTATCTACACGTACAAAATCTAAATCGGCTTGGGTTGCACTCATAGCTTTTTCACAAGCTTCTAGTATGGCTGGATTATTAGACCTCAATTCGTCAATATATTGAGAAGCTTTAAACATAAACATACCGCTATTCCAGTAATATTCACCCGAATCTAAATACGCTTGAGCGGTTTTTAAATTCGGCTTTTCTACAAAACTATCGACTTTAAACGCAGTATCGCTCTGTGAAGGCCCTCGTTTAATATAACCATACCCCGTTTCAGCGGCAGTCGGTACAATACCAAAAGTGACTAACTGGCCAGCTTCTGCATAAGCTAAAGCCTGATTTACGGAAAACTGAAATGCCACTTGGTTTTCAATCAAGTGATCAGCGGCAAGCACCAACAATATAGGCTCAGCTTCTGAATCGGTAACTTGTTCTAAAGCCTGCAGAGCCGCGAGCGCAATAGCTGGCGCGGTATTACGACCCACTGGTTCTAAAATAATTCCAGAATGCTCAAAACCACCCAAACGCGTCTGCTCTGCAGCAATAAAGCGGTGTTCCTCGTTACAAATTAACAATGGTGGCTGGTGATCAAGCCCTTGCAAACGAGCAAAAGTTTGTTGCAGCATTGACTCGTCACCTGCAACTTTTAAAAACTGCTTCGGATAGAGCTCTCGAGATAGTGGCCAAAGACGACTGCCTGTACCTCCAGCCATAATAATTGGTATTAGCATATAGTGTTCCTGGTATTTAATTTTGATAATTTCTTAAAATATCTAATAAGCTTTGCGCCATCAATTCTCTGCTATATTTTGGTGCGGCTTCTACACTTTTAGACTGTATCATTTGGTAAAGCTCTTCATCTTGGCGCAACTTCAAGATGGAGCTAGCGATCTGTTCTACATTTTCACTTTCAACAACTAATCCCGAACCATTTTCTCTGATGATAGTGGTAGCCTCTCCCTCAGGAACGCTCATTATTGTGGGAATACCCATACCCATACACTCGAAGATCTTCGAAGGGATAACAGTCCTAAACAAATCGTTATTTATTAATGGCACGAGTGAAACATCACATAGAGACCAAAGTCGCGGCATCATTTCTTTTGGCTGTCGATCAATGAGCACTACATTCTTAAGGTTTTTTGCTGGACTAGATCAACGACTTTTTGTTTAGCAGCTCCGCCTCCAGCAAAAACAATGCGAATTTTATCGTCATGTTGCAATCTCTCCGCCACTGATACTATATACTCGAGCCCATGAGCCATGCCGTGAGTACCAATATAACCTGCAACAAACTTACCTTCTAAGCCATACTGTTTTGCAAGCTCAGGATCTTTGTCCTGTGGTTCATATTTAGATAAATCGACACCATTAAGAACGACTTCAACCTTGCTTCCATCAACTCCACGCTCGATGAGCTCCTTTTTGAATGCGTGAGTCACTGACACAATTGCGTCCGCTCGCCTATAAAGAAACATCTCTATTTTTTCGAGTAGGCGAATTGCTTTGCTGTCTTTCATCCCCCCAACAGCAGTAATCGAGGCTGGCCATATATCGCGTAACTCAAAAACAAACGGCTTTCTAGAAATTGCAGAAAGTGCCCACCCGGAGCAAGCACAGAAGAACTGAGGTGAAGTAGCAACAATAACGTCAGGCTTTTTTTGAAGTAATCCCGCAAAAAAGCCTGTGACCATGAAAGACATATAATCCAAGATTCGCTTAACAAACCCTTCGTTGGCAGTTATGTAGGTTTTTACACGCACAACATCAATACCATCCATATTCCCTTTTTGATATAAGCTATTTTTATAGCCTTCAAAAACCTTGCCTTCTGGAAAATTGGGAGCACAAGTGATCACCGTTACTTCATGACCTTCTTTTACCCAACGGACGGCATGTTCATAGGTACGTGTTGCAGGGGCGTTACCTTCTGGCGGAAAATTATCAGTAAGAAATAGTATGTGCATTAGTTAACTCGAAAAATATTTAAAGAGACTTCAGGCTGGTTAAAACTTAATATCAACTTCTTATTGACGATTGAAAGTCCAAATTCAGGATGCCAAGTTGTATCGATGATCTCAACATCAGCACCGTCTATTGTTAGCTGAAGTAGCTCACCACAAGGTAGCACTAAATAAATCAAATCATCATTTTTTTTGACATTTATATCAGGATGCAGATGGTAATGCGCTTTTGCAGTTAAATATCGTCCAGATAACTTATCTGTAATTAAAAAGCTATCGTCACTCATCGTCCATTTTCGATGATGAGTTACTTTACCCGCTAAACGCATATAACCATTGTGAGAACACTCCACCGTAGCAGTACCCCCAGTTGAACTTAGAAAGGGAGTACTTGGGTAAGCTCGCCTGGCAACACGAAAACCACTCCATACTTCTGATGAATCTTGTTCATCTACAACAACGGTATTATGAGCGGCCGTTTTTCGCTGCCTTAACCGCTCATCACCCAAACCATAAACAGAGGTTCCACTGTTCACAAAAACACGTTGTTTGCCATAGTTCCACTCGAAAGAGAGAGTGTCTGCATGGGCATGCCCTGGAATATAATCAGGTCCCACTTTCGCTACATCTAAAAATGCGCTTTGCTGCCCAACCACCAACTTAATATATCCAGAGTCTTTAAGATGGGTGACGGGTTTATTATCTAATTTACTATCAATACCAAGCTGCAAAGCATAATCATTTAATTTATCTGCAGTGGCAGCAATACCATTGGCTGAATCATTAAACAAAGCAACGTCGCCGTTTGGGTGAGTCATTATGTTCATCCAAGTTAGCATTTTTTCAGCAAGATTACGCCAACTAGTAATTCGCTTCTCTAATTCAGGAGATTGGTATACAGCAGTAAGGTTAATAAGATCTAACACATCCGCAAGCATAGTATTGTGATACATCGGGGTAAGCTCAAAGTTGCCACCATCGTCTAATATCTGCTCCTTTAGCTCTTTATCAATAATAGATAGACCTGTTTCTAACCAGCGGCTTGCATCTACCCCTTCGAAATAACAACCTGCAAAAATTAAGGCCTTTGCATTTGCAAATAAGTGATTACCTAATAAATGATATTCAAGATCTTGCTCTAAAACCGCAGCCTGTTGCCATAAGCTTTCTTGCCAAATGGCTTCTGGTTGATTACCAGATAAAAACCACTGTATCCAATTAACAATACGTAAAGATTGAGGGTATGGTTCCCAGCCGTTACCTTTTAGAGGTGGATTCTCTTCAACCCACGCTGTAATTAGCTCTCTATGTACCTCTTTACGATCTAGACATCCTATTGCATTTAAATCATCAAAATAATGCAGATTATAAAGCCATAACTTTTCTTGTCTTAAATCATTCCAATCTGAAACTTTTCCCTGATGATTCAAAAATCGGTACTCAACTCCCTCAACATAACTACTTTTTACTAATTCAACAGACAACCAAACACCGCTTAAGGGATATTCTATAACCTCAGCGCACGATATTAACTTAGGTTTGATCAGGTTACGCTTAAATCGATTAATTACTTGAGTAAGTTTTAGGTGCTTAGCTGTATGATACAAGTTATGGATTTTATTCATAATATATGGAGTGCTATCTTCTTGACTATTTCAATAATTGTAAATGGTATACCCAATTAACTTGAAGATGCATGGTTGAACATCTGAAAGTTATCGTTAATACGAGACGTCAAAGACTCTGCGATCTCAGGAAGAGTCACAGTAAAAAATCGGTCAATCGCTTGTGCAAAATCCCGTTTAGTTTTGAAATAGAGATTATTCCTTGCATGCTCGTTCATGACCTTCCATAACCGCTCTATTGGGTTGAGGTTGGGGCTATAAGGTGGAAGA
>AQOF01000036.1 GCA_000565345.1 Salinivibrio costicola subsp. costicola ATCC 33508 = LMG 11651
ATGCCGACATTAGCCAGATTAAACTTGCGTCCATGTTTTTTCTTCTTTTAGGTGAAGTTTCCAACCGTCACCATGTGCCTTACTAGCCCCAACCTTTAAAGCGCTGGAACGGTTTAAAACGTGGGAACCCAGCTTTCTTATCACCTTTCTTCAATCGACGAAAAAATCCGTCAAAAGCCAGTGCAACACGCTTTAAAGTGAACTGCTCGCTCTGAGCGTTGGCATTGAAAATGCCATGCGCTTTGCGATTGTTGCGCCACAGTGTGTTGATTTTGCATTGCTCTGAAAAGTTAAGTCCGTAATTAGAATCACGGTATGTTTCGATGCGATCACGTAAAGCCCAGTTGTACAACTGGTGATGATGTACAAACAAATCCATCAGCGATTCTTCTTGAGAAGCAGATGGTTTTAATTTGAATGTGACTTTACGGATTGCTTTTTTCATACAACCGATTATATTTAGTTATTATGAAAAAACAAGTCTTGAACACTCTATATCACAGCGTATATAACATTCACTACCATTTAGTTCTTGTAACTAAATGCCGTCGTCGCTGTATTACGCCAGAGGTTACCGCGTACTTAGAGCTTCAGTATAGAAGGTTGTTGGAAACTTGGGATTGTGAGCTTTTGGAGTGCAACGGTGAACCAGACCACCTACACCTTTTAATTTCTGCGAACCCCAAAATACAACCAAGTAAAATGGTGAACAGTTTAAAAACTGCCACATCAAGACTTGTGAGAAAGGAGTTTTCTGAACACTTGGGTAAGTTTTACTGGAAGCCAGTTTTTTACAGTAGAAGTTATTGTCTGGTTAGTTGCGGAGGTGCGCCATTAGAAATCGTTAAACAATATTTGGAACAGCAGGAAGGGTTTGATTAAAGCCACCACTTCGTGGTGGTGCGCCTTTCACCACCACCTAAATTAAGTCGCTTTGGCTCATTAGATTTAGATGGAGCACTAGGCGCTATTGGGTAGACGCCGGGGCGATAAGACAGTACATTACCTGTACTAACTGAGCGCCGTTCACGGCATGCTTCGGTCACGCCCATGTTAGGCAAAACGATACAGGAAACAATCATGCGACGCACGGCCCACACAGTCATTCTGTCTATCTGCTTCATTCTCACACTTACAGCCTGCTCAAATTCACCCACAGGCCGGAATCAGCTTTTGCTCTTTTCTGGCAATCAAATGGCTGACCTAGGCCAGCGTTCATTTGAGGAAATGAAGCAATCCCAGCCAATCAGTCAGGACAAAGCCGTGAATACGTACGTACAGTGCGTGACTCAAGCGATTTTAAAAGTGGTTCCGCCTCAATCAAATTTTTCCGAATGGGAAGTGGTGGTGTTCGACAGTGAGCAAGTGAATGCGTTTGCTTTACCAGGCGGAAAAGTAGGCGTCTATACCGGCCTACTCAATGTCGCAGAGACGCCCGATCAATTAGCAGCGGTTATTGGTCATGAAATTGGGCATGTGTTAGCCGATCATAGTAATGAACGTCTTTCTCGCTCTCAACTTGCCGCACTGGGCCTAACGGTTACCGGTATGTCTCTATCAGATAGCCCTCATGCCGCCATGGCAATGGCAGGCTTAGGACTTGGTGTGCAAGTCGGTATTTTGCTGCCCTATAACCGCGCGCAAGAATCAGAATCGGATAAAATTGGCCTACAGCTGATGCATCAAGCCGGTTTCAATCCGAGTGCCAGTGTCGACCTATGGCGCAATATGGCCAAAGCGTCTGATGGCGCGCCACCCGAACTGCTCTCGACGCATCCGTCTCCCAACACTCGCATAAAAGCACTCGAGTCAGGTGTGTCTCACTTACCTAATGTTCCCCACCGTATGACAGCCCAGTGTCAACGCCCGCGTACAAACTAATCATATGCAAACATTGTATTAACAAAGTGAATTCACTCACAAAGGCACTACCTATCGTGACTGATAATCGATGAAGCACAGTAACCCCTACCCTTGTCACACAAATCATTAACCTCTGTGTTACGCTTAGTCTAGGTTTTAGTGGGTAGTGATTCTGTGTGATTAAGCAGTCTTTCATCTTATTGATTTGCATACTATGGGCGCCGTTTACGTTAGCAACGTCACAACCCCATGCAGATTTATTTGATCAGATGTTTGAAAAACATGCACTGGTCATGATGCTAATCGACCCTGATAAAGGCGATATCCTCGCTGCTAACACAGCTGCCAGCGAATTTTATGGATATTCGCGTGATACGCTGGCGCAAATGAACATCTCAGAGATTAACGATTTATCCCCTCAATCGGTTGCAGAAGAACGAAAGCTGGCAGCATTAGAAAAACGTCGTTATTTTGTGTTCCGTCACCAGTTGGCCGATGGCTCAACCCGTACCGTTAAAGTCTCATCGGTTCAGGTTTCTTACCGCGGCAGTCCAGTGCTTTTTTCTATCGTCACCGACATCAGTGAATTTCGCGCCACACAAGAATCATTGTGGCATTACCAAAATCGTCTAGAGCACATGGTTGATGAACAAACTCAACAGCTTGAAAAACGCACAGACCACCAACTGATTGCGACTTCACTGGTTATTATCTTTCTCGGTGTGGTGTTGACCACAATGTGGCTGGTGTTACGCAAAAAACGCCGCACCGAATATGAATTACAACTTGAACGTGGTCGTCTCGATGAAATTATCCGTGGTACACATGTAGGCACGTGGGAGTGGCACGTCCCGAGTGGTCAGCTGGTAGTGAATGATCGCTGGGCCGAAATCATCGGATACAGCCAAAAAGCGCTTTCTCCGATCACGATAGAAACATGGAAGTCACTCTGTCACAGCGAAGACTATGTCCATGCTCAAGAGAAAATACATTCAGCCTTTGGTGACTTAACACCAAACTATGAATGTGAGTTCAGAATGCTGCATAAAGAGGGTTTCTGGGTCTGGATATTATCGAAAGGCAAGGTGATGGAGTGGGATCGGAGCCATAATCCAGTCCGGATGGTTGGTACACACCAAGATATTAACGAAACCAAGCGTTTGTACCTGCAGTTTGAACACATGGCCCATACAGATACCTTAACAGGTGCCCTCAATCGAATGGCATTCAAACAACGCGCCGACCAAGCACTGGTCCAAGCTCGGCAGCAAGGTGCGCACTTTTCTTTACTTTTTATTGATTTAGACGGCTTTAAAGCAATTAACGATACCTACGGCCATGACGCAGGTGACAGCGTACTCGTGGAAACCACAAAACGCATGAGTAGTAGTATTCGCAATTCTGACACGCTTGCTCGCCTTGGTGGCGATGAATTTGCCGTATTGCTCGAATACACCAGCCATCCAGATGACGCGGGGCGCGTGGCTGAAAAAATAATTGCCGGTTTAAGCCAGCCCTTTCATGTCAATAACAATCAAGAAGTCACACTCTCAGCGAGCATAGGTATTGCCTGTTACCCTGAACATGGTGAATCGTTTGAGTCGTTATTAAGTTGCTCGGACGCCGCCATGTATTATGCAAAAAGGACATTAAACAGCGGCATTTTTGCGTACTGTGATCCCAAACGAGACACGATTTGACGTTAAAAGCTCGCTCCATCTCAAAAACACAAATAAGGCTTATCTAAAAAATCGAGTCGCAACCAGTAATTTCGCTATGATGACGCGCAGTACTTACTCTATGATGACGCTATAGCTTTAGGGCTTTGACTCGCTAATGCCTCATTGGTCACATCTTGAATCGAAATAAACATATGATTCACTTCACCACGCGTATTGGCCATCGGATGCATGGTGATATTTTGGTACATAAACGGTAATTGTCCGGTAATCGGGCGCACATGACGGCAGCGAAACAAATAAGGTCGCTGTTGCCAAACAATGAAACTGCGACACCGTAATTCAAAAACCGGCTGAGACTTGGCGCGAAACCAGGACGCATTGATCTCGGGAAACACGTCGAACAGCGAACGACCTTGTACATCTTTCGCATGTTTGCCGCTATGGTGGATCATAAATCCGTTCCACATTTGGATGTGAAAATCGCGATCGAGTACGATTAACCCCATATCGATATGCTGCACCATATCTAGCATCCAATGGAATTGATCAAAATCTTGTGTGCTCATTCCATTACTCCTCATCCATCAGGTACGCTAACTTGGCATCCAGTAGCGGTAGTGATTCGTCCAACAACAGCAATAGAAGATCGCATTTTATTTGAGTACCATCAATCTGATAACTGACCTCAATGGTCACTGTTCGCTTCCATGAACCCTTCATCGCCGAGATCAATTGGTCAACGTCAGCATGTTGTCCAAGTAAGGCCGGATAGCTTTGCGAAAACTCTAACGCCGCCTGATCGCCAAGTCCGCGGAGAAAAGCGCTGATTAAAATGTTGCTCACATCCACAAGGAGCTCTAATTCATTATCCACCGATCCGTCGTCTGGGTAGTCGAGCAGTTGGATCATTTCAGTAATACTCGAGTCACTGATCAACATCAGCGCTTCACCAGCGATCCCTTCCACCTACTAAAGCCTTGGCACACTCCATTCATGGTGTTGGACTGGGCCAGATGGCGAATCGTCATGGTTAATTCAGTCACCTCAAACACATTTACTTGCGGCAAAGGCATATGGACAAACACACCGCAGTGCCGGGCGAGTTTATCCGCCGCCTGGCCCATGGCAATGTTCACGACTTCCATATAAATATCACGACGGCTCAGTTTTTCGTGCGGCGTTTGCGCACGCTGAGTATCTAAAGTGGATGTATTAGGCAAATAGGCTTTGATTAACGCATCGACCCGCTCGCGACTAATCGGCTTTTTAACAAAGTCTTTCGCGCCTCGCTCCAACACTTGCTGCTGTGCTAATGGCTGGATATCACCCGACACCACCACAACCGGAGTGGTCATGCCCGCTTTTTGCATAGCCTCTAACGTTTGATAACCGTCTAATTCTGGCATGGTCAAGTCTAGAAACATGATGTCAATCGGCTGACTGTTGAGCACGTCGAGTGCCACTTTACCGTTTTCAGCAAAGTGCACGTCAGCATCGAGATCTTGAGGCAAGGTTCGAGATAGCTGTTTGCGCGCCAGGGCAGAATCATCGGTGATCAATATTTGTTTGGTCAAAAGCCTCTCCTTTTCGACTTCTTAGCTGAGAGTATGGCAGCGTGATCACTGTAAGCATAAACCAAGTTCGCCAGGTATGAGGTCGAACCCGTAAAAATCACTGAGATTATTTGAGATCGCTAAGGATTCACGTTTGATTGCGTGACATCGTGTTCGCACAGATAGCTCAGCCGGTCGGGGCGAGTCATCAGCATCGGGGCATGCACGTAGAAATGACGTAAACAGGTTAAACACAGCTGGACGCATTGATAGACTTTTTCACGGATGGTCTCAGGATCGTCATCAAACTCCCCAGTTAACAAGGCACGCCAATCCTCGGCAAGCTGATCAATCATAGCAAGGTCCGTCTCTTGCTCGATAATATGCGTCAGCGCCGCTTTTATCGGGACAATGTCTTCACTGGCAGCAAATATATTGCGTAACGCAATAATCACATCCATCAAGGCATCTTGTGTGACCGGTTTTTTTGCTGCCGCATAGAGGCGAGACATGGCCAATCGAATCCCGCTGGAATCGGTATCATCCACCAGCATGCTCCAACGCTCAATATCCACTAAGTCTTCATCACCAATTGCCACAGGATCGCTGGTTTCCGCTACGGTGCTAAAATCTTGTCGTCGGTTGTCCAATGAAAAGGGATCTATACGCCACACCCACTCTGGCGCGACAAATGCCTTATGTTGGCCAAGATAACAAAGCGCCATGCATAAAATGATATTCAGCTCGGTAGTTTGCTGCTCGCCCTCGGCATCCAGAACCTCCTCGGGCCAATCATCGTCTTCAAGAAAGTCGCCAAAGTTGATCGCAAATGCGTAGCCAGACTCTAACATAAAGCCATTATTCCGGCGCTTCGCCATCAGCCCCGCCGCTTGTAAGACATATTCAGCAATACCCGGGGTGTAGCGCCGTACACTGCCCCATTTGGTATCGAGTTCGGCCAAATTCGTGAGCGCCGCATTACGAAATCCTACAAACATGGGAATATGCGCGACCTCACCATCGGCAAGGCTGCGTGCCATGTCTAACATCTCTTGGACGGTAGTCACGAAACGGTCAGCACTGACCACGCCACGTATCCGCATTAAGTCATAACTATTGACCAAAATGGAGACAGGGAGACTGGCTAAACTCACCATGCCGCGATGTCCGGTGGCATCTTTATAGTCACCACACGTTTGTTGTGGCTCTTTGCCAGTGGTGGTGAATAATCTTGATAAGGCAGGATCGGCCGCCATCCGCTTTTGCACCAACTTACTAATAGGGAATTGCTCAATAGCTGCGGTCAGGTAACCTGCTCCCCGATAAAAAAGGTGCGGGCGTTGTCCCGCCTTAATCAGAAACAAGGGATACAACTCACCGGCCAGTTGGCAAAATGCACTGGTCAAGGGGTCGGCGGTGGTGATCCGCGTGGCGAGCTCTCCCCCTTGTTGTGCCCGCCACACATTAAAGACATGACGACCATTTTGCATCACATGGGGGAGGCGATAAAAAAAAGATTGTTCACTCTCTCCCTGGTCAACCGCGGATACCCGTAGCTGACGGCACAGCTCGATATACTGGTTCAGCGTGTCTCGCTGGATCCGGCTTAGTCCGAGTTTCTGCATTAAGATTAAGCGGCCTTCGGCCTCTGTGACATTCAAGATGTAACTCACCACACGGTGGCCCATCGCCTTCACAAAGTGCGGTATGGCCGGATAGGACATCATACTTCCTAACCTTTCGTGAATAAGGAACACGTATACATATCGGCACACATCCTCAAAACTATAAAAATCAAAAAGGCGTCAAACCAACAACCGCCAACGAACGAATAGGCTATGGCATCCTCTCAACGCTTTCCCATGTTTACCTAAGTATAGCCATTTCAATCATTAATCTTTCGATGACAAACCCAGAAACAATTTTGCGCACAAAGGGGATGACGAGGCCTTGACCAATTGATGACCCCCATCTATTCTAGCGTACAAGTGTACGCTTAAATAAAGATAAGAGTTATGGAAACCAAAACGACAACCTCACCGCCACAAAAACCACGTTTGATTTGGCTAAATATCAGCGTATTTACGCTCACGTTTTTCATCGCAGTCATTGGCACCCCGCTTTGGGCTTGGCACCATGGTTTCGATTGGATGCAGATCACCGCACTGATTGTCGCCTTTAGTTTTTGTGGGCTGTCGATAACGGCAGGCTATCACCGCTTATGGGCCCACAAAACTTATCAAGCCCATCCGGTCCTGCGGTTTATTTTTGCCATTGGGGGCGCGTTTGCACTCCAAAACAGTGCCTTCATTGGTCATCCGATCACCGTATTCACCATCGTCACGTAGATGACAACGATGTCGACCCTTACTCGGCGAAACGCGGCTTTTGGTTCTCGCACCTAGGCTGGATGTTACGCGAATATCATCCCGACCGTTATGGTGATTACAGCAATTGTCGTGACTTGCAAAAAGACAAGATCGTGATGTGGCAGCACAAGCACTACTTGGCCCTGACACTGGCAACCAACTTTGGTTTTCCTATCGCGTTTGGCGTGATTCACGGCGATGTGTGGGGGGGGCCATTTTACTGGTCGGCTTCACACGATTAGTGCTCAGCCACCATACAACGTTTTTCATTAACTCCTTGGCCCACGTATGGGGAAGTCAACCGTACACCGAGAAGAATACAGCCCGCGATAATGGTGTTTTAGCCTTTATGACCTTTGGTGAGGGGTACCATAATTTCCATCACATCTTTGAGAATGATTACCGCAACGGCATTCGCTGGTGGCAATTTGATCCAACGAAGTGGTTAATTAAAACGGCCTCTTGGCTTGGGTTGGCTGAAAAGCTGCGTGTTACGCCGGAAGAAAAGATAGAAAAAGCACGGGCGACAATGCAGCTTCAGCGTGCAACGCAAAAGCTAAGCAATAAGCCCAATGCCACGCATCGCTTGCAAATTCTACAACAAGAATACGACACCTTGGTGGCGAAGATGGCTGATTACTACACGCTCAAAAAACAATTACTGGCACTTGAACGCGATAAATTCCGCGAAAAAGTAGAAAAGGCCGAGTTAAGTCAGCAATATCAAGATTTGAAACTGCGTTTTCATCAACAAAAACGCAGCTGGCAAGTACTCACAGCGAAATACGCCAGCTAACCCAACGCCATCGTCAACGTCGATAAAAATCGGTCAGTGATACTGACCGGTTTTATTGTCATTTTCTATAACGGCGTGATTTATTCGGCCGGCGGCTCGAGAAACGAAAGCAAGATGGTTTCTAACTCATCCCACGGTAAGGGTTGGATATCAATCACCTCAATCCGTGACTCTGCCGTTTCAATCGACATGGGTGTGACGGTGACAACCTGATTGGCAACGTTAAACGCAAAAAATCCCTCTTCGGTGTTTACCACCGCCTTGATTCGCTGAGCATTGAGATTGCTAAATAACCCATACAA
Source organism: Salinivibrio costicola subsp. costicola ATCC 33508 = LMG 11651 (assembly GCA_000565345.1). Lineage (GTDB taxonomy): Bacteria > Pseudomonadota > Gammaproteobacteria > Enterobacterales > Vibrionaceae > Salinivibrio > Salinivibrio costicola. Next base: position 8,566 of record AQOF01000036.1, read on the forward strand.
GGCATCAAAGGGAAAACAACAGTGCGCGGCAAATAACCAACCACAACTGACATAGCCCTGCCCCTGATTTTCTTTGCGGGTAAAAATGTCATCTGGACCCAACGCAAGCGTGGTCATCGGCTCAGCATTGCTGTGATGATGGTGATAATGCGCTTTGCGATCTTGCCGAGGTAGCGAAAGCCATGCCGTCTCGAGCGCGCCGTGTTCAACGCCAGTCACCAAGCTTTTCTTGCCATCAAACGCCGCGACATAATTATAAAACGTTGCGATTTGCCCTTCAGTACACTGATCGAGCTTGTTGGCGATCACCACATCCGCTAACGCGATTTGATCGTGAAAATTCTGATTTTCACGATAACGCACATCGTCAATGCAACGCGGGTCCACCAAGGTCATCGTCGCGTGTAGCGACAAATGGGTATCGAAAGGCGGCTGGGTAAGCTTACCGATAATATCCTTAGGATGACCCAGCCTGTCGGCTCAATTAAAATTCGATCCGGCTTTTGCGCTAATAGCGTATTCAAGCCTACAGTCATAGGCAACCCAGCGACACAGCACATGCACCCCCCCGGCACCTCCTTCACCAGCGCACCTTGCTCAGAGAGGATCGCACCATCGACACCCACTTCACCAAACTCATTGACCAATACCGCCCAGCGCGCTTGCTCAGGTTTATTCGCCAGCAAATGACGAATGGCAGTCGTTTTGCCCACTCCAAGAAAGCCAGTGATGATGTTGGCTGCTACGTGACTCATTGCTTTATCCTGCTCGTTATCTGCATCGACGTAGTGTAACGGATCGCGAAAAAGTCGTCGCCTATTGGTGATCATTGCTGATAAAAGCTTGATGAACAACTCCCACTAAACGCTGCGCGTTTTGAAGGAGTTTCAAAAAGAAAGCCTAAGCTGCCTCTTTAGGCTGGTTCCCAGCCTGAATACCTAACGCCCAGTTTAAATTAACTTGCGCACTGGCTACATCTCGGGGCTTCTCACAGCCACAATCGCATGAGTGCCAGCGATCAGCTAAGGTTTTTTTCTTCTTAGCTCCGCAGTCTGGGCAG
>AQOF01000037.1 GCA_000565345.1 Salinivibrio costicola subsp. costicola ATCC 33508 = LMG 11651
CTGGCTGGCGCGCAAGAAAAAGCGGCGCAACTTTACCAAGAAGCACTACACGCCTTGGAGGCGATCCCCTACAATACCGAGCAACTGGAAGTTTTTGCCCGATATATCATCGAGCGCAACAACTAGCATGATTAATAAAAGCGCCGAACCATTATGACATTGGATATATCAAAATACCCAACCCTCGCGCTTGCTGATACGCCTGAAGAGTTACGCACCTTACCGCGTGACCACTTGCCTCAGTTGTGCGAGGAGTTACGTACCTATTTACTTAACACAGTGAGCCATTCCAGCGGCCATTTTGCCTCAGGGCTGGGAACGGTGGAACTCACTGTGGCGCTGCATTATGTCTATAATACGCCGTTTGACCATCTTGTTTGGGATGTGGGGCATCAAGCTTACCCCCACAAAATCTTAACCGGACGGCGGGAGCAGATGCCCACGATCCGGAAAAAAGATGGCCTTCACCCCTTCCCTTGGCGAGAAGAAAGCCTTACGATGTGCTGTCAGTCGGGCACTCTTCGACCTCAATCAGCGCAGCACTCGGGATGGCTATCTGCGACGGAAAAAGAAGGCAGAACCGGCGCGTAGTCAGTGTGATTGGCGACGGCGCCATCACCGCGGGGATGCTTTTGAAGCATGAACCACGCTGGGGATGTGAAGCCCGATATGTTGGTCGTACTGAATGACAATGAGATGTCTATCTCAGAAAATGTCGGCGCCTTGAATAATCATTTTGCGCAATTGCTTTCTGGCAATGTCTATACCAGCATTCGCGAAGGCGGCAAAAAAGTGCTCTCCGGCGCCCCCCCGATTAAAGAATTGGTACGTCGTGCGGAAGAACACCTCAAAGGCATGGTCGTGCCTGGCACCATGTTTGAAGAGTTAGGCTTTAATTACATTGGTCCGATTGATGGGCACGATGTCGAAGAGCTGGTCAAAACCCTTAAAAATATGCGCCACCTAAAAGGTCCGCAATTTTTACATGTGATGACCAAAAAAGGCAAAGGTTACGCGCCGGCAGAAAACGATCCGATTGGCTATCATGCTGTCCCCAAGTTTGATCCGAGCGTGCATACGTTACCTAAGTCTAAGCCTTCCAGCCCCAGCTTTTCCAATGTGTTTGGTGATTGGCTTTGTGATATGGCCGAACAAGATGACAAATTGTTAGCCATCACGCCAGCCATGCGAGAAGGGTCTGGCATGGTCCGCTTTTCTAAGGCACACCCAGATAAATATTTTGATGTCGCTATCGCGGAACAACACTCGGTAACGCTTGCCGCGGGTATGGCGATTGGAACCTATCATCCGGTGGTCGCGATTTATTCGACCTTTCTACAACGCGCTTATGATCAGCTCATTCATGATGTCGCGATCATGAATCTTCCGGTGTTATTTGCGATTGATCGCGGTGGTATTGTCGGCGCCGACGGTCAAACTCACCAAGGTGCGTTTGATTTAAGTTACTTACGATGCATCCCAAATTTGGTTGTCATGACGCCCAGTGATGAAAACGAATGCCGTCAAATGCTGTATACCGGTCATACTCATGATGGTCCCGCCGCAGTGCGATACCCACGAGGCAGCGGGATGGGCGCTGTTATTGAAGATAAAATGCAAGCTATCCCCGTGGGTAAGGGTGTGGTCAAACGTCAAGGCGAGTGCATCGCGATCCTTAACTTTGGTACCTTGCTGCCAAGCGCATTAGAAGCGCAGAAGCGCTCAATGCAACGGTTGTCGATATGCGCTTTGCTAAGCCGCTTGATCACACACTGATCGAGGAGATGGCAAAAGCCCATGACTGCTTGGTAACCGTGGAAGAGAATGCGGTAGCGGGCGGCGCTGGCTCTGGCGTCATTGAAACATTGATGGCGCAAGGCACGGTGAAACCCGTCCTGCAAATAGGCTTACCCGATCGTTTTATTTCGCAAGGCACACAACAAGAAATCCATGCCGATATCGAATTAGACAGCACCGGCATTGAAGCGCAAATCCGGCGCTACCTCGCTAAGCTAGGTTAAGCTAAGCCCCTGAAACTAAAAAACCGCTAGTACTTAGCGGTTTTTTTTGTTTTTCCAAACGATTAATTTGATGACTTGGCGTCTGGCTACTTGGCTTCTGACGACTTAATGGCTTGGTTACTTAATGACCTAGTTACTTAGTTACTTAGTGCCAAAAAGTTACTTAGTGCCAAAAATCTTATCGCCAGCATCGCCCAAACCAGGAACAATATAGCCGTTATCATCTAACTTCTCATCAATGGCAGCAGTATAAAGCTCCACATCAGGATGTGCTTTTTTCAGTGCTTCGATCCCTTCAGGCGCTGAGACCAAAACCAAAACCTTAATTTGCTGACAGCCCTGCTCTTTCAACAAATCGATCGTCGCAATCATAGAGCCACCGGTTGCTAACATCGGATCCACGACCAAGGCCATTCGCTCATCGATGTTGCTCGCCAGTTTATGAAAATAAGGCACAGGTTCAAGGTTTCTTCGTCACGATAGACACCCACGACACTGATCCGCGCGCCAGGAACGTGCTCTAAGACACCATCCATCATACCGAGTCCAGCACGAAGGATAGGCACCACAGTCACTTTTTTACCTTTAATTTGGTCGACATCAACCGGGCCATCCCAGCCATCGATCGTCACTTTTTCTGTATCGAAGTCTGAGGTGGCTTCATAAGTCAACAGGCTACCTACTTCGGTGGCAAGCTCACGAAACCGCTTGGTGCTGATATCACGTTCACGCATCAAGCCGATTTTATGTTTGACTAACGGGTGCCTTACTTCCACGACCTTCATCTTAGACTCCTTACAAAAAACAAATTCTCGGTAGTATACATGAAAGTAATTTGCTAGCGTAGAGATAGCGCTTGATATATCGTTTAGAATCTCACCAAACTGCTTACGCAAACGTTTTCCTTTCACTGAATGCGCTGATAGAATAGCGCCGACTTTTGATTTCCAACTCCGGCGAGGAATTGCAGTGAGCGGTAAACAATCATCTCTTAGCTATAAAGATGCAGGTGTCGACATTGATGCCGGCAACGCACTGGTCGATCGTATTAAAGGTGTGGTGAAACAAACACATCGCCCTGAAGTGATGGGAGGACTAGGCGGTTTTGGTGCACTTTGTTCATTGCCAACCAAATACAAAGAGCCCGTACTGGTGTCTGGTACGGATGGCGTTGGAACCAAGCTACGCCTTGCATTAGACGCGAACAAACATGACACAATTGGCATCGATTTGGTGGCGATGTGTGTCAACGATCTGATTGTGCAAGGCGCAGAGCCGTTATTTTTTCTTGATTACTATGCCACAGGAAAGCTCGACGTCGACGTCGCTGCCAATGTCGTGACCGGAATCGCACACGGCTGCCAACAAGCCGGCTGTGCCTTGATCGGCGGCGAAACCGCTGAAATGCCGGGAATGTATAGTGGCGACGATTATGATGTCGCTGGCTTTTGTGTCGGGGTGGCGGAAAAGTCGGCGCTGATTGATGGCAGCAATGTCGGCGATGGCGATGCACTGATTGGCCTTGCGTCCAGTGGTCCGCACTCAAACGGTTATTCCCTGATCCGTAAAATCCTCGATGTGAGCCAAGCGGATCTCAGCACGCCATTGGCCGGTCAACCGCTTATCGAACATTTGTTGGCACCGACCCGTATTTACGTCAAATCTGTCTTAGCGCTGCAGGAGCAAACCTCAATCCACGCGGTGTCGCATATCACAGGTGGCGGTTTTTGGGAGAACATTCCCCGCGTATTACCTGCAGGGACAAAAGCAGTGATCGACAATAGTAGCTGGCAGTGGCCTGCAATTTTTGACTGGCTGCAAGAAAAAGGCAATGTCAGCGATTACGAAATGCTACGTACGTTTAATTGTGGTGTTGGCTTGGTCATTGCGCTACCACAAACCGAAGCAGAGAAAGCAATTGCTTTACTCAATGAAGCAGGAGAAACCGCTTGGCAACTGGGTCATATTGCCCATGCAAACGCTAATGAAGCGCAAGTGGAGCTCACAGAATGAAACGCATTGTTGTGTTAATTTCTGGTAGTGGCTCAAACCTGCAAGCGCTCATTGATCAGTTTCATCAGGGCATCAGGCACGCATCGTTGCTGTTATCGCCAATAAAGCAAACGTGTATGGCCTAACACGTGCCGAGCAAGCCGATATTCCCGCTCAGGTCGTTGCGAATACAGCGTATGCCAGCCGCGAAGACTATGACGCGGCTTTGGTTCGGGCTATCGATGTTCATCAACCCGACTTAGTGGTATTGGCTGGCTTTATGCGTATTTTAACCCCAGGTTTTGTCAGCCATTACGCAGGGCGGATGCTGAATATTCACCCATCACTGCTCCCTAAATACACGGGACTACATACCCACCAGCGCGCGATTGATGCTGGCGACAAAGAGCATGGGACGTCGGTACATTTTGTCACGGAAGAACTTGATGGTGGGCCTGTGATATTACAAGCTCGCGTCCCTATCTTTGCCGATGATGAGATTGATTCCGTCGCCGCCCGTGTTCAACAACAAGAACACCGAATCTATCCATTAGTGGTTAAATGGTTTATTGATGGACGGCTTAAAATGGAAGCTGGGAAAGCTTGGTTGGACAATCAACCACTCGGCCCTTCAGGCCATGCAGCTGACGATTGACCGGCATTGCGATGAACAGGCGCCTCGGCGCCTGTTCGATCATGATGTGGCGACGCTCGCTTGGTTCGAGCAATAGACCTCGCCAAAGTGGAACACGCAGTACTCCCCTTCTTGCATCTTATGCCAGCTCTCATTATTGGTCAGCGGCTGCGTCGCAATCACTGAAACAATATCATCCGACGTTGTCTGCTCGTGAAAATCAACTGTCATTTCTTGATCGATCAAACTCGCTCGACCAAATGGCGCACGACGTGTAATCCAATGCAGATTATTGGTGCAATACGCCATCACATAATCGCCATCGCTAAACAGCATGTTATATACGCCAAGCGCGCGCAGTCGGTCACAGCGTGAAGCAATAAAATCAAACACCTCACACATGTTGTCCGGTTGCTTTGGATAATGCTTAAACAGCTCGTTCAACAACCAACAAAAGGCCTTTTCACTATCAGTCTCTCCCACGGGTTTGAAATGTCCCGTCTCGAGACTTTCAAACCCAGAGAGTTGGCCATTATGGGCAAAGGTCCAATGGCGTCCCCAAATTTCTCGCGTAAAAGGATGTGTGTTTTCCAAGCTCACGCCGCCTCGGTTCGCTTGACGAATATGACTAACGACCGAACAGCTTTTGATCGGATAACTGGTTACAAGCTCCGCGACTTTAGATTGACTGCTGGGGGCCGGATCTTTAAAGGTACGAAATCCTTTACCCTCATAAAAAGTAATCCCCCAACCATCACGATGCGGACCTGTTTTTCCGCCCCGTTGAATTAAGCCGGTAAAACTAAAACAGATATCCGTAGGGACGTTGGCACTCATGCCAAGCAACTCACACATTCTTTCGTCTACCTCTGCGAATTATGCTGCCATTTCCTTTTCCACCAATTGGATCAGAATATGGATAATTTTGATATGAACTTCTTGAATGCGATCAGCATAACCAAAGTGTGGAACCCGAATTTCGATGTCCGCTAGCCCCGCCATTTTGCCGCCATCTTTTCCCGTTAGCATGATTGTTTTCATGCCCTTTTTCTGAGCCGCTTCCATCGCGTTTAAGATGTTCCCTGAATTCCCCGAGTCGATAGGCCAAACAGAACGTCCCCCTTCATACCCACGGCTTCAACATAACGGGAGAAAACATACTCGTAGCCAAAGTCGTTGGAGACACAGGAAATATGACTCGGATCGGAAATGGCAATCGCCGGGTAGCCTGGACGGTTTTCGCGGTAACGCCCGGTGAGTTCTTCAGCAAAATGCATCGCATCACAATGTGAGCCACCATTACCACAAGACAACACCTTGCCGCTGGCCTTAAAACTATCAGCAAGGAGTGTCGCCGCTTTTTCAATCTGCTGGATGTTATTGTCATCACTCAAAAATGCGGTTAACACATCGGCTGCTTCTGAAAGCTCACCGCGAATAAGATCTTGGTACATGGCACCTTCCCACTGTTAACAAATATCACGCCCGTTAGGCATCAGTCAGTTTAACTATCAGTGTACCCGTATCGTTTTAGGGCTGTCGACTACCGTTATCATCCAGCAAGCGAGCTCGGTCACGTTTGCTTGAATGGCAACCTATCTTTCCATTTGTGCAATAACTGCAGTGAAGATTTTCTGACCTTGCAGGCCAGGTCACACCGTATGATTTTACAATTATTTAATTTTTTGGTTACATTGAGTGGTACGACCTCTTACCACGATGCGTAAGAGCCTAATTAAACCGAAGGAGATGACGTGATGGCAACAGGGTTATATATCGTCGCCATGCTAATACTGGCCGGCGTACTCGCATACCATCGTGCTAAGTTGCTGGTATCGACTGCCGTACTGGCAGCCGGATTAGTTGTAGGGACAGTCATAGGGAGTGTGGGGCAAATTACTTGGTTAATTTTTGCCGTCATTGCTCTACCACTAAATATTGTGACATTTCGTCGCAATTGGCTGAGTAAGCCTGCATTTAAAGTCTTTAAATCCGTGATGCCAGAAATGTCAGCAACGGAGAAAGAAGCGATCGACGCAGGCACCGTCTGGTGGGAAGCCGATTTATTCCGCGGCGCCCCGGATTGGAACAAATTGCATGATATTCCGGCCCCCACACTTAGCGCTGAAGAACAAGCCTTCCTCGATGGACCTGTCAATGAGGTCTGTCGCATGTTGATGACTACCAGGTCACGCACGAGCTTGCCGATCTTCCCGAAGAGGTGTGGCAGTATCTGAAGGACAATAAGTTCTTCGCCATGATCATCAAAAAACAATATGGTGGCCTAGAGTTTTCCGCATATGCACAGTCTTTAGTACTGCAAAAACTGTCGGGGGTTTCTGGTGTACTGTCGTCAACCGTGGGTGTTCCTAACTCGCTCGGCCCTGGTGAACTACTTCAGCATTATGGTACCGAGGATCAGAAAGACCACTACCTCCCTCGCCTTGCCCAGGGTAAGGAGATCCCTTGTTTTGCATTAACCAGCCCAGAAGCCGGTTCGGATGCGGGCTCTATTCCAGACTACGGCGTAGTGACCAAAGGCGTTTGGAACGGTGAAGAAGTCCTGGGAATGAAAATCACCTGGAACAAACGCTATATCACGCTTGCACCGGTAGCGACTGTCTTAGGCTTGGCATTTAAGCTACGCGACCCCGATCATCTACTCGGTGATCAAGACGAGCTTGGCATCACTTGCGCATTGATCCCAACCGATATGGAAGGTGTGCAAATTGGTCGCCGCCATTTCCCATTGAACGTGCCTTTCCAAAATGGCCCGACTCAAGGTAACGAAGTCTTTGTTCCGATGGACTTTATTATTGGCGGGCAAAAAATGGCCGGCCAAGGCTGGCGCATGTTGATGGAGTGCTTGTCTATTGGTCGCGGTATCACGCTGCCTTCAAATACCACGGGTGGGCTTAAATCGGCTGCACTTGCAACCGGCGCTTACGCACGTATTCGTCGTCAGTTCAAATTGCCAATTGGCAAAATGGAAGGGATCGAAGAGCCGCTGGCTCGCATCGCGGGTAATGCCTATGTTATGGATGCCGCGAGTGCGTTGACCGTGACAGGGATTGATGCAGGCGAAAAACCCTCTGTTATCTCGGCAATCGTCAAATATCACTGTACTCATCGTAGCCAGCAGAGCGTCATTGATGCGATGGATGTTATTGGTGGTAAAGGCATCTGTTTAGGGCCGAAAAACTATTTGGGCCGGAATTACCAGGGCTCACCGATTGCTATCACCGTGGAAGGTGCGAATATTCTGACCCGTTCAATGATTATCTTTGGCCAGGGGGCGATTCGTTGTCACCCATTTGTCTTAGATGAGATTCGTGCGAGCGAAAATAGCGATCAGCAAGCGGCACTTGCAGCATTTGATAAAGCACTGTTCGGTCACGTCGGCTTTGTATTTAGCAATGTTGCTCGCACCCTTTGGCTTGGTTTAACCGATGGACGTTTCTCGAAAGCACCACGCAAAGACGCGACACGTCGTTACTACCAGCAGATGAATCGCTATAGCTCTGCGCTGGCACTGCTTGCTGATGTCTCTATGGCGGTATTGGGCGGTAACCTGAAACGTAAAGAGCGCTTATCGGCGCGCTTGGGGGATGTGCTTAGCCAGCTCTACTTAGCATCCGCGACCATGAAGCGTTACGCTGACGAAGGCTACCAGACCGAGGATCTTCCTTTGGTTCATTGGGGCATGCAAGACGCGATGTACCAAACAGAGCAAGCATTGGATGGTTTCCTCGCAAACTTCCCGAATCGTGTGATTGCCGGGTTAGTAAGAGCCTTGGTGTTCCCTCTTGGTAGAGGACGCCGCCAGCCGGGTGATCGTCTGGATGGTAAATTGGCAGTGATTTTACAATCACCTAGTGCGACGCGTGACCGGATTGGTCGTGGTCAATTCTTTGAGCCAGGCAATGCGATCGGCAATATCGAGAAAGCGTTGCATGACATCCTCAAGGCTGAGCCTATCCATAAGAAGGTCTGTGACGGTCTTGGCGAGAAGTTGCCGTTCATGTTCCTGGATCAAGTAGCCGATAAAGGGTTACACGCTGGCGTCATTTCCGAGCAAGAAGCCGACTTGCTGCTAGAAGCCGAGCAAGGTCGACTCGAAACAATCAATGTCGATGACTTTGATCCTGCAGAGTTACCTGCCGCGTCAGTCAAAGAAAACAAGATGCATAATGCGGCATAACCGCACTGTATTTTGAGCGTACCGCTAAAAGAGAGGGATTTCCCTCTCTTTTTTTATCATTAACCACGGCTAAACATTTTTATTCGATCCATCGATATCCAGCTCATCCGTCTCTTCACTTGCCTCCTTTGACTCCGCGTCTTTATCGGGTGGCGGAGCTTCAAGCTCTTGCGCGGCTTCAGCTAATTTTCGTGCTTTACGCTTTTTCAGCACAAACCAGGTTGCGGCGCCAATCAAGATGACAAGCAGATTACCTAAGCCAATAATAATGAGAGACGTTGTACGTGCTTCAGCCTGCTCTCTTTCTCGTCTCCGTGCCTCGGCGGCCTCCATCATAGCCTGCTCACGCGCTTCGCGCTCTGCTTCAGCTTGTTCTAGCGCTTCGTAATCTGTAACAGCAAAAGTTTGCTCTGGTAAGGGGAAAACCAGGGAGCGCCCCGACAATTGGTCTGTCGCATATAGTGTTGAGCGCCATTTATATTGCCCAGGCGTACTCGCATAAGGAATATCGAGCGAGAGTGTCTCTGACTTTTCCTCACTATTTTTTTGATAAACAGTTGTCTTGCCTTCGGTATCAGTAAACTTGGCATGAACAGACACGCTGCCGGGCTCAATGCTAGCTTGTTCCATTTGGATAGTTAACTGATGCGGCTCGTCATCTATTTGGCTTTGCTTAAAAGTCGCCATGAGTGGCGTCGGGTAAACGAGGACTTCTTGCTCAAGGGTACGAAAGAAGATCCCATTTCCCGATGTCACGCGCGCTCGATACTTACCTGGCATCACATCAATAGGGAGCGAGACAGTAAAAATCCCATCATTAGGCGCTTCATCCAGCCTGTTCCATCATCACTAAACTGGCCGAGCGATTTTGGCTGAGGACGTTGGTCAGGATTAAGCGAGGCAGGATCGTCAACAAACTCAGAAAAACTAACGGTGAGATCCACACGCCGAATAAAGTCTCGCAGATTGAGGGGGTCATCACCTAACATTAATCGTGCGGTGAATTTAATCGCTTCACCTTGATAAAGCCGACTGGGCAAATCTTCTACTTTCATGCGCAAGTCGCTCAGCACTTTCACTTTGTTATCAGGGCTAACGCGACCAATGGCTTGCCACGGCCCGGGCATCGGATCGCTAATCGATACAATGTCCATATCAGCCTCTTGATGCCAAGAGACATTATCGGGATGCCGCCATGCATAATATTTGCTTCCGTCAGGCCGAACCAAGACCACGGGCATGCTGGTTTTTTCTCGATAAATGACAAACGCAGCACGCTCAATCGTTGGGTCAACGCGAAAGCGGTTTTCCAGCAGCCGGATTTCTTGCTCGTTGGCGTGTGCCAATAAAGGGAAACAAAAACAAACTGCCCACCACCGCTTTCTCATGCCTGCTCCTACTGCCGCCAAAGACAGCTGCCGTTTTGTTCAATAAAGTCTAACCGCGCTTCATGCGCACTCATTTCATCGGCCGATGCAGGGATGACCTTTAGCGATTTCTGACGCTTAACCGTTCTCGGCGCCATTGGGCTTGCATTATCAGTGTCGGTCCCTGCATTAAAGGATAAATCTGTTTGTCCACCCGTCATTAACAGATAGACGTCAGCTAGTATCTCCGCATCCAGTAAAGCCCCGTGTAATGTGCGCCTTGAGTTATCAATGCCATAGCGATCACACAATACATCCAAGTTATTACGTTTGCCTGGGAAGATTTTCTTCGCCATTGCCAAGGTATCTGTGACTGTGCAAATCTCATTGGTTCGCACCGATACCCCGAGGTTTTTAAACTCATGGTCCATAAACCCCACATCAAAGGGCGCATTATGAGCAATCAACTCAGCACCTTGAATAAAGTCGACGAAGGCCTGATGCACGTGCGTATAGGCAGGCTTATCTGCTAAAAATGCATCAGTAATACCATGCACTGAAATCGCTTCAGGGTCGATCGCGCGCGTGGGTTTGATATAGGCATGAAAGTGCCGACCGGTGAGTTTGCGATTGATAATCTCAACGGCACCGATTTCTATAATATTGTGACCTCGGTAGTGAGGCCCACCTTCGCGGTTCATACCTGTGGTTTCGGTATCTAACACGATGAGACGATCGTAATTCGCTTTCATGGCAATAACTGTGTCAAACTTGGCTCAGATGAATAGCCTATAGTATCAAAGATGACCAAGCAGGTAGAAATTTTCACAGATGGTTCATGCCTCGGTAACCCAGGTCCTGGGGGGTATGGTGTGGTAATGCGCTATAAGCAGCATGAAAAAACGCTGAGTGCTGGGTTTACCCTCACCACCAACAACCGCATGGAGTTGATGGCCGCGATTGTCGGGTTACAAGCGTTAAAAGATTCCTGCGAAGTGGTTCTGACCACGGACAGCCAATACGTTCGCCAAGGAATTACCCAGTGGATCCATAACTGGAAAAAGCGCCAGTGGAAAACGGCGGATAAGAAGCCGGTTAAAAATGCCGACCTGTGGCAGCAATTAGATCAGGTGGCAGCCAACCACCAGATAACGTGGAACTGGGTAAAAGGCCACGCCGGTCACCCTGAAAATGAACGTTGTGATGAGCTCGCGCGTCAAGCCGCTAACCAACCAACCGAAACAGACGAAGGCTATCAGCCTCCTGCATAAAAGCATGGTGCGCTAACCGCCGTTAGGTACAACTCCCCCTAGCGGCGATACCGCTTGCTTTAGTTTCCAACGGGGCTTAATCGGTTTAAGTGGATAACTGCGTTTGCGCGCCATAATAAGATAAATAGATCCTAACGCGGGCGTTATCATACTGGCGCTACTTTCAACCCACGCATGGCGAGCGTTGGGGCGTTGTGTTGGCCATAGACCCATTTGATGTGCGGTAATGATTTCATAGTTCATGACACTTAACCAATCTTTGACGCGCAGCGGTGAAAACATTCGTCCTCCCCAAGGTAGGCGCTGATGTCGACCTCTAATCAGCTTTTTCATCCCCAGGAGACTGGTTGGATTAACGCCAGAAAGAATCAAACAACCATCGTCAATCATCACGCGATCGACCTCTCTTAGTAATCGGTGCGGGTCGTCGCTATAATCAAGTTGGTGTGCGAGTAAACAGACATCAAAGGACTTTTGGATAAACGGTAAGGCATAGTGGGCAGCCGTGAGGTTACGCATCGGATTGTGTTTATCGACACAGACTTGGTGTTGAATGTTACACTGTTTACTAACTAGCTCGCAGCTTAATCCACCTAATTTAAGCAAATGGTAGCCGAATAAAGTAGGCAGGCACTCATCCAGCCGAGTTTGCAATTGGGTGCGCGCCCAATCACCGTAGGCAATCTGGTCCCATGTATAGGGATAGTCAAACTGATGTTCAATGCGCGCTGGTTTCATTATTAAGGCTCATTCTATCGCTGGAGAACCCAATGCTTCACGTCAAAAGCATACCTGCATTTAACGATAATTACATATGGCTCATTATTAGTGAAGATAATCGATGCGCCGTGGTCGATCCCGGTGAAGCAAGTCAGGTTATTGACTATCTCAAAGCAAATACGTTGACACTGTCTTGTATTCTTATCACACATCACCACTGGGATCATACGAATGGTATTGAGGAGCTTGTCCGTTTCGCACCCAGCGCCCAAGTTATCGGACCGGAGATCAAACCTATCCCGCGCTTAAGTATGGCAGTGGGAGATGGCGATCAGATTGATGTTTTCGATCATCGATTTTTAGTGGTCGGAGTTGAAGGACATACTGATGATCACATCGCTTTTGTTGGCGATGGGAAGCTGTTTTGTGGTGATGCGCTATTCTCTGCTGGCTGTGGCCGCTTGCTTGGGGGCACCGCAGCACAAGCGCTAAATTCGCTTAAGAAGCTAGCCTCCTTGCCGATTGAAACAGAGGTCTATTGCGCCCACGAGTATACCGCTGCCAATGTTGCCTTCGCACTCACTGTCGAACCTGAAAACGATGATCTCCATTTGTATCGCGAAGAAGTCAACCGATTACGCGCTCAGGAAAAACAAACACTACCGAGCACCATTGGACGCGAAAAACGTATCAATCCGTTTTTGCGCATTCATGAGCCAAGCGTAATTCAAGCGGTCAGCGGGCGTGCGCAAAATAACACTGAATTAGAAGTTTTCCGCGCGTTACGTCAGTGGAAGGACGAATTTTGAGCTGAGTCTCTTGTCATCAGTGAGACCAGCCCCTATCATCATCGGCTATTTTGGACGAAGGTTTTTATGCCATGAAGTACCGTTTAGTTTTATTGAGCACACTGTTGCTGAGCGGCTGTCAGTCAACGGGTGACACTCAAGACACGGATACCGCCCACAAAGCGCCTCCTATTGCGGGCCAGAAGCTTCATCTGCGCCCACAGAGACCGCAGTAACACCAGAGAAAGCGGTACCTAACCAACCCACGGTACTCTCACCGCAAAAACAAGAGGATGTTTGGCAGCGGATCAGTATGCAACTCTCCTTGCCTGTCCCAAATAATGCATCGGTGAGGCGGTATCGAAATTGGTATTTAAACTACCCTAATCACCTCGCAACCGTGACTGAGCGCGCGACGCCCTTTTTACACCTTATTGTTGAAAAAGTAGAAGCTCGTAATATGCCACTCGAGCTGGCACTGCTGCCTGTTGTTGAAAGCTCGTTTGATCAGTTTGCCTATTCTCATGGTAGAGCCGCGGGCTTATGGCAGTTTGTTCCTGCTACGGGGCGACGCTTTGGCTTAGAACAAAACTGGTGGTATGACGGCCGACGTGATGTGGCCCAATCAACCGATGCCGCACTTGATTACCTCGAGTACTTGCACGGCATGTTTGATGGCAACTGGTTACACGCAATCGCGGCGTACAATTCCGGCGAAGGGCGCGTATCAAGAGCGATCCGACGTAACGAGCAGCGCGGAAAACCGACCGATTTCTGGCACCTTGACCTTCCTAAAGAGACCAGCAGTTATGTGCCCAAACTCATCGCACTGGGTGACGTGCTGCGCAATAAAAACAAATACGGTTTAGATCTCCCTGAAATCCCTAACCAACCAGTGTTAACCATGGTCGATCCGGGTATGCAAATGGATCTCGCGTTAGCAGCTAACTATGCCGGTTTGACTGTGTCAGAACTGCAAAGCCTTAACCCAGCCTATAACCACTGGGCAACATCTCCATCGGGCCCAACTCACCTTTTACTGCCGAATGATAAGGTGGCGCGCTTCAATACCGAGCTCGCGAAAAATGAGAATCAGGGACTTCGTGTCGAACGCTATGCGGTTAAGTCGGGCGATAGCCTAAGTGAGATAGCAGACCAGTATAATACCACGGTAAAAGTACTCAAACGCGCGAATCAGTTACGCTCATCACGCATTCGTGTGGGTCAACGCTTAATGATCCCGGTATCGCTCAAAGATGAGTCTCAATACACGCTAAGTGCCCCTCAACGGTTAGCCGCCTTGCAGGCTGCCGAGCGTGATGGTTATAAGCGTACTCACACAGTACGTCAGGGAGATAGTTTTTGGACGATTGCGCGTCGTTATGACGTGGATTATCGCCAACTCGCGAAGTGGAACGGCATGAGTCCTCGCGACACTTTAAGCATTGGTCAACAGCTCGTTGTGTGGGATAAAGAAAACAATACGCAACGTATTCGCACAATCACCTACCGTATTCGCCAAGGTGATTCACTGAGCACGATTGCACATCGATATAAGGTATCCGTGTCAGATTTAATCAAATGGAACCAACTGCGCCAGAACGCATATATCCAACCGGGACAACAGTTGACGCTTCATATTGATATTTCACGGAGTAGTGGCTCATGATGCAAGCCTCAACCAATCCATTTTATGCCTTACGTGACACCGTACTCCGACCAAGTGCGTGTTTCGCCGCACTAAGTCAACGACCAGCGTGGGGCTGGGTTGCTTATTTACTAATGTGCTTGAGCGCGATTGCGTTTTGGAGTGCTTATTTTGATCACACGGATGTATCAACCCTTCAGCAAGCACTGGCTCAACAGCTGTCCATGCCTCAAGCAGAAGCGGAAAAGTGGTTACAACGAGAAACACTCCTAGCCTCTGAAGTATTGGGGGATTGGTTTGGTCGTGCCGCGGTAATTTTTGCCTTAGCCCTTTGGTTCCGGTTATCCACCAAGCAAGAGGCACCTAACTTTGGCTATCGTCACTGGTTAGCGGCATCCTGCTTTATTTTCCTGCCGGCAGTCATTGGTGATTTAGCAAGCTATACCAATATGACACTCGCACCGAGCTTTATCCTTCCGGCTCATGCTGATCTCAATAGTCTGAATGGCCTGCTCAAGCTACCGCTGACATCACCCTGGACAGCCTGGGCAGCCAGTTTACCCTTGCTCCTACCATGGTACTGGTCCTCAGTATTACCGCTATTGGTACCTGGACACCATTAAATCAAGGTAAAGCCATTGTTGTCGCCACTCTCCCCTGGGTAGCTGTTTTCGGTGGCTGGGCGATCATCATTGCTGTGAGTTAATCCATTACAGCTATGGGTTAATGCATCACACGCGACGAGCGCTCACCCTAGCACCTTAAGTTGTGCCTCCATCGCCGCATGATCGGAGGCACCATTATCAATCGCACTGGCCTGCTCCACGGTCAATCCGCGATAGAATATATGATCCAAAGGCAGCCCAAACTTAGTCATCCGCTGGTCCGGTTGAAAATGCATTTCTTGTAAAGACAAACGCGACACCATCGCTCTGACTGCTTCTAATCGCCGTTGCGACCACGTATTAAAATCCCCTGCCAAGATAATCGGTCCATCAACACGTAACAAGGCTTGCTCAAGCGCTGCTAATTGCTTTTTATAAGCCGCCATCGCGTAAGTGAAGTTAATGCTATGAATATTGACCACAGCCAGTCGCTGACCATTGGAAAGCTGATACTCACTGTACAGTGCACTTTTGGGCAAGCGTAAATAGGCTCTACCGCTGTATAAACGCAGCTATGGAGAGGATTAACCTGAGAAAGATTCATAACCCCAGCGACCGCATCTTGCATCGCAAACGCATAGGCTTGATCATAATGAAGTGATGACTGTGTAATCCAGCGCGCGAGTTGAGGGCCAAAACTCGCTTCCTGTAATAGCATAAGACGATGCGGATCTCGATACTGCGTCAATGCTGTATCCCATTGTGGCCGCTGCTGTTTGTAAATGTTCCAAACCAGCAAAGAGAAATGGCCTTGTTCATCCAGCGGTAATGAATGGGTATAATCAACACATTGGCGATAAATACCAGAGACAGTGTGTAACTGTGACCCATCGGGGACAGTAAAGTAACCATTGACACCCACTATGGCCGTTGGGACTAAAATGGCGCTTCCCCAGGCCACTACCTTGCCAATACGTCGTTTCATTACTTAATTACCACCATAAAGCTCACCACTGAAAGTATAGGTTGCCCCTACATCGGGCGCCGATTTTGCGATCGTTAATGCCTAAATACAAGTGATAAACACACCTTATCACTTGCCGCACACTTGATGTCAGAGATAGGATAGAAAAGCAATGATAACAAGGTGTATTCATGGAGCGAGGCCTATGCTCAATAATCTATTTGTTTACGGTACTCTTTGTCCAGACGAAGAGAACCACCACCTGCTCGCTGATATGAAAGGGAGCTGGCACAAAGCCAGCATACAAGCAATACGCACCGACCGTGGCTGGGGATCGGCAGCAGGGCACCCAGGGATCGAGTTAAGTGATAACGCAAAGGACAGAGTAAAAGGCTGGTTATTTAAAGCTGACGATCTTTCAACGAGATTAGCGCAGATCGATCAATTTGAAGGCGCGGGCTATCAACGAGTGATTGTTGAAGTGGAATATAAACATACAAGCGGAGAAGACACCAAGCATACCACCGCCTTCACTTATGAACTCTGTTTTAGTCATCAGCCTAATACGACTGGGCCAAGCCAATTCGTCGCCAAAAACGACTAATAAGTGTTCTTACTCATAAACACAAAAAACCACCAATAAGCCAGTGTATCGAGTGATACTTGTATAAAAAAAAGCACCGGCATAAGTCGGTGCTTTTTAGGTGGCAGGGGTAGAGGGATTCGAACCCCCAACACGCGGATTTGGAATCCGCTGCTCTGCCAGTTGGAGCTATACCCCTATAAGTAGTGGCGGAGTGGACGGACGTCGAACCCGCGACCCCCGGCGTGACCAGGCCGGTATTCTAACCAACGTCGAACTTACCAACCTCCGACCACCAAATTCTTTTTCCACTCCAAAGTCTACCAACTTTTAATT
>AQOF01000038.1 GCA_000565345.1 Salinivibrio costicola subsp. costicola ATCC 33508 = LMG 11651
GGAGCTAAGAAAAAAAACCTTAGCTGATCGCTGGCACTCATGCGATTGTGGCTGTGAGAAGCCCCGAGATGTAGCCAGTGCGCAAGTTAATTTAAACTGGGCGTTAGGTATTCAGGCTGGGAACCAGCCTAAAGAGGCAGCTTAGGCTTTCTTTTTGAAACTCCTTCAAAACGCGCAGCGTTTAGTGGGAGTTGTTCATATTTGATACGCCTACGGATCTTCTTCGCGCTTTTGAGTTACAGCCGCCGGACTGGGTAGTGCTTGATATTGATTTAGACACTATGTGTACCGAAGCGATTATTCGTGTGATGGGAGAATATCGACATACCCATTGGGCGTTAATAAGCAATGGTGCACCAAATCCTGCTTGGAATGCGCGAGTACAGGACTGTGCGGCAACTGTTTTTCGGCGACCGCTAGATGGTAAATCGGTTCAGACGTTGCTTATTGATCGCTTAGACACGCGCTCTGTTTCACATCAGACCGCAATCCCAGTGCTCAAAAGCCAAGCAAATCAATATGGTTATCTGTTGGGCTCGTCTGAGCCAATGCGATTGCTATATCACCGACTTCAACGGCTTGGACCAACGGATGCAAATGTATTGATTGTTGGTGCGAGCGGCGTGGGGAAAGAGCATGTAGCGAAAACACTGCATAGTTTGAGTCAACAAGCTGCCGCCCCTTTTATGGCCATCAATTGCGGTGCGCTGAGCCCGGAATTGATAGAGAGTGAATTGTTTGGTCATGTAAAAGGGGCGTTTACTGGGGCGCACCAAGATCACCAAGGTATTT
Organism: Salinivibrio costicola subsp. costicola ATCC 33508 = LMG 11651; assembly: GCA_000565345.1. Classification (GTDB taxonomy): domain Bacteria; phylum Pseudomonadota; class Gammaproteobacteria; order Enterobacterales; family Vibrionaceae; genus Salinivibrio; species Salinivibrio costicola. The sequence continues at coordinate 793 of AQOF01000038.1, forward strand.
TTTATCAAGCCGAGGGGGGGAACAGTATTCCTTGATGAAATAACCGAGATGCCTCAAACACTTCAGGTAAAGTTGCTGAGGGTGCTGGAATCTGGTGAATATCGCCCTGTTGGTGCGACAAAGAATCAAACGGCCAATGTGCGTTTAGTAGCGGCAACGAACCGAGATACAGATCAGGCAATCATTCAGGAAAAACTTCGTGAAGATATCTATTATCGCCTTGCGCAATTTATTGTCACCGTCCCGCCTTTATGCGAACGAGGTGATGATATTCATGCACTTATCACGCATTTTCTCGCTGAACTTAATCATCACTATAATGCGCAAACTAGCCTAAGTGCAGAAGCTTTAAGCGTACTGACTCAGCATCGTTGGCCGGGTAATGTGCGAGAGCTGAAACATGCAGTTGAGCATGGTTTTCTATTAAGTAGTGGACACATTGAGGTGTCGGACTTACCTACAACGGTTGTTCGCAAAGATGATAAGATGACCGCTTCCTGCTTTATCCCTGAAGGAATGACACTCTCAGAACTAGAGCAGATGGCAATCAAACAATCTCTGGCTCGGTACAATGGTAATCGTCAACGCACAGCGGCTGCATTGGGGATAAGCCCAAAAACACTTTACAACAAATTACAGCATTGAATCGATATCGAGTGAAATAAAGCGGGTGATATCGCGGCGCATACAGTCGACAAGTAACGGTGCGCAAGGGTATCGCGCACCGTTTCGCAGAAGCAGTTTGGGCGTGTTCTAGTCTGATTAAGCTTTATTTTTTTTACTTTGTTGCCGTTGGCGCTGTTTCTTTAATTCGCGACGTTGCTCAATGACTTTTCTCGCTTCACCGCCGACGTGTTGTTCACCCCGTTCACGTGCGAGGCGAACTTGATATTCTCGTTCACGAAACGCAGCTTTTTGCGCGTCGGTGTGTTTATCGATACATTTTGGACAGGAGACGCCTTGTTCATAGTGCTCGCTTTCCATGTCTGCTTGGGTTATTGGCAGACGACAAGCGTTACACATTGCGTAAGAGCCTTTTTCTAATTCATGATTAACGGCAACTCTGCTATCAAAAACATAACATTCACCGTTCCATAAGCTCTCACTTTCAGGCACCTTTTCAAGATACTTTAGGATCCCGCCCTCGAGGTGATATACCTCATCGAAGCCTTTTTCTTTCAAAAATGCCGTCGACTTTTCACAGCGGATCCCGCCAGTACAGAACATCGCCACCTTTTTGTGGGTACTGGGGTCAAGTTGCTGCTCGACATAGTCCGGGAATTCGCGAAAGCTATCCGTATGCGGGTTAACGGCGCGTTCAAAGGTACCGATCTCAATTTCGTAATCGTTGCGCGTATCAATCACCAACACATCCGGATCGCTGATTAATGCGTTCCATTCGGTCGGTTTGACATAGGTGCCGACACTTTGGCGTGGGTCAATGCCTTCCACGCCCATGGTGACGATTTCTTTTTTCAGTTTTACCTTGGTACGACTAAACGGCTGGCTGTCTTCAAACGATTCTTTATAGTCAATATCGGCCAGGCGTGGGTCGTTTTTAAACCACGCAAATAGCGCATCCATATTTTCTCGTGTCGCAGCGACTGTACCATTGATGCCCTCGTGAGCGAGAAGGAGTGTACCGCCTATCTGATTGGCTTCCATTACCTCAAGCAATGGCGCTTGCAAAGACTGATAGTCTTCAAGGGTGACAAATTTGTACAAAGCACAAATGACATAAGTAGACATGTTTTTTCCTCTTGCTGGCTGGAGCGTAAATCCAGTGCATGGGTGATTAGGGGAATAAAGCAGGGCGCGGAGTATATCGAAATGACAACCCTCTAAACACCGACAGAAAGTATGGTTACTGAGCAAAAAAACGTACCATGCACGGCTTGGTGCGCTCCAACTGTTTCGCTCTCAAATCAAATAAAGCCTGTAACGGCGACATCAAAGCCAATATTTATGTGATAAAAATCATGAATTCGCGGCAAAGATATCGCTCATGTAAGATTATAGTCGTAATTTGAATGCGTTTTTAGTCACGCCATGTTTGTTTTTATTTTGTACTCTAACTATTTGTAGCTGGGCGTGACTCGCTGGCTTGTGGTAGGCGCTGAGCGATGGCTGCACAATCAAAGGAAGGAATTCGCAGATGCTTGAAGAATGGATTAATGCCTTCGTCGGCTTTATTTGGGGAAAGCCCATGCTCATCTTACTTGTCGGGGGAGGGATCTTTTTTACCCTATACGGCAAGTTTACGCCATTTCGCTATATGGGCCACAGTTTAAAACTCCTTACAGGGCAGGTTGATGATGGCTCGGGGCATGGTGACTTATCGCATCGAAAGGCCTTGGCAGCTGCCTTGTCGGGGACGCTTGGGCTGGGCAACATTGCTGGCGTCGCTTTGGCGCTCAGTGCGGGTGGTCCTGGCGCGGTATTTTGGATGTGGTTAACTGCGTTACTGGGTGTGTCGACGAAATTCTATACCTGCACACTTGGCGTGATGTATCGCCACAAAGACAGCGAAGGTCGTGTACATGGCGGACCCATGTACACGGTGCGTAATGGCTTGGGTAACAAGTTTAAATGGCTCGCGGTGTTATTTGCTATCGCGGGATTAATGGGCTTTGTTCCCTCTTTTCAGATTAATCAGCTCGGCGCGGTAGTCCAAACACAACTGTTTCCAGGGATTGAGTGGCTAGAAAGTACGGCCTTTTCGTGGGGGCTGGGTATTGTCTTGGCTATTTTTGTCGGGTTGGTGATTTGGGGCGGCTTGAAGCGGGTTGCGGACGTTGCTGGCGCACTGGTTCCCCTGATGGCTGGAAGTTATATGGTGATGGCGATTGTAGCTTTGCTGCTCAACGCAGAGCGTGTGCCTGGCGGTTTTTCAATCCATTTTTGCTAGCGCCTTTTCGCCTGATGCTATGTTTGGTGGCTTGATCAGTGTGATTATTGTTGGTGTCAGTCGAGGCGCTTTCTCGAATGAAGCAGGGATTGGCACTGAAGTGATGGCTCATAGCGCGGCTAAAACCAATGAACCGGTGCGCGAAGGCTTAGTCGCAAGTCTCGGGCCAATTATCGATACGTTAATTGTATGCAGTTGTACTGCTTTAGTTATCTTAGTTACGGGGGTATTGGACCAGGCTGACGGCATGCAAGGTGTTAGTTTGACGATGGCTGCTTTTAAAGCCGCATTTGGTGCGCCTGGTGCATGGCTATTAGCCGCACAAGTTTTGGTGCTGTCTTTTACCACTGTATTTACGTTCTGGTATTACGGGTATAAGTGTTTTGTTTATCTGTTTGGCGAAACGGCAGGACAGTACTACAAGTACTTATATCTCTCATTGGTGGTGTTAGGGGCGGTTGTATCATTGGATGTCGTCTTCTTATTCTTGATCGGCGCTTATGGCCTGATGGCGGTTCCTACGATGGTCTCTGGGCTGTTATTGGCACCAAAGGTTAATCAGGCGGCGAAAGCCTATTTTTCAAGTCAGGCATATAAAGGGACAGCTCAGGTTCAGTCTCGCGCGCCTCATCATTAAACCGCTATTTTTGTTATAGCCGAAAGCGCAAAATCAAAAGGCTGCCTATGTTCGGCAGCCTTTTTTATCAAAGTAGACTGTTTTCTATCGAAGAAGGCAATGCTTTCGTGCGTATATGTGTTAGTCATCTAGCGGCGCACCAAACACATACTTGTCAACCAAGCTAACCATACGCCCAATCTCAGGTTTTGTAATGGTGTCGTTTGCACCGAGCTGCAAGGCTTTCGCGCGGTTATCTTCACTCATAATGGATGAGAACATAATAATTGGCATGGTTTTGTAGGCGTCTGTTTCACGTAGGCGCTTGACCAAGTGCATACCGTCCATCCGGGGCATTTCAACATCTGAGACAATGGCATCGACAAATTCAGTGATGGCGACGCCTTCTTCTTTTGATATACGCTCAAACTCGATCAGTTTTTCGAACGCTTCACCACCGTCTTTGGCGGAAATAATATTAAAGCCGGCTGAGCGGAGGGTGTTTTCGATCAAACTACGAATAAAGGCGGAATCATCGACGACCAACGCGGTTTTAGCTTCGCGTTTTTTAGCGCTAGACTCGGATATATTGACGCTTCTATCCTGAGTGACATCGTATTTTTCCATGCTCAATTCAGGATTGATGTCAGCGATGATTTTTTCGAAGTCTAAGATCATGATCAGATTTTTGTCTTTACGTACCACAGCAACCACACAATCTTGCTCGCCAGCTTCTAAAAACTGGCTAGGAGACTCAACGGCTTCCCATGAAATCCGATGAATGCGGCTGATACTATCGATCAAAAAGCCATTGGTCATATTGTTGAAATCGGTAACGATGACAAATTTGTTATCTTTTTCTGGTCGTGTAGGCACCCCCAACCAGCCAGCGAGATCAATCAATGGGGTTAGCTTGTCGCGCGATGAGAACACACCAATCATGTGTGATTGTGCATTGGGATAATCCGTTGTTTCAGGGACTTGAATGACTTCACGAACCTTGGCCACATTGATACCGTAGTAGCAAGTTTTGGTGCTACCGTCAGGAAGTTGTTTTATCAAGTGGAACTCGATGATTTCGAGCTCATTCGTCCCACTTTCCGTTAGTATTTCGTTCTTTGATGGCTCGTGATTCATGCCTACCACATTTCCTTTCGATAACAGCGAACAACGCTGATGTGAGCTTACGTTTGGTCAGTATAAGCCCGAGATCGTTAAAGCGACAATATTTGCGCATCAATCAAACGATGATCTGTGGCCTATCGCGCTAATTGATGTATCAAATACGTCATCCAATCACAGGCTTTTAACATTACCACTGAGAGTACCGCTCATTGTTGTGTCTGTATCGAGTTGCGTTGTTTTGGTTCCTGTGTCATCAATGAAGTCGTCATGAGGAAATAGGAGGCAGGGATGTCTGAGTCCAGTTATCAATGGTTAGAAAGAGTGCGGGATATGCGCTCTGTGTTTGAAAGACAGAAAGCAATAGCCAACCAAGACGCGTTTCCTGACTATACGCAACGTATTGAAAGCCTTAAGCGGCTTCGTCGAGCAATAAAAGGTCACCATAACGTACTACAACGAGCCCTTAGCGACGATTACGGCCACCGTGCTTTTGGTGATACCGAAATCGCTGATATTTTGCCACTGATACACCAAATTGATTATACCCGTCGCCGATTAAAACGATGGATGAAGCCGCAAAAACGGCGTCCTGGGATTACCTTACTCGGAACTAAATTGGCGGTACACCAACAGCCAAAAGGGGTAGTTGGGATTGTCGTACCGTGGAATTTTCCAATCATGCTGGCAGTCAGTCCATTGATTTGCGCCTTAGCGGCCGGCAATCGGGTAATGCTCAAGCTTTCGGAGTTCACACCGAACACCAATCGGGTATTACGCGAGCTCATCGCGGATGTGTTTAGCCCTAAGGAAGTGGCCGTGATTGAAGGGGAAGTGGAAGTGTCGCGTCGCTTTACCGAATTAGAGTTCGATCATCTATTTTTTACCGGCTCGACCCAAGTTGGACGCCAGGTCATGCTGGTTGCAGCTGATAATTTGACGCCGGTGACCCTTGAGTTGGGGGGTAAATCTCCCGTGATCATTGATGATCAGATTGATATGGACGTCGCCGTCTCGCGGCTTATTTACGGAAAGTGCTTAAACGCTGGGCAGATATGTGTTGCCCCCGACTATGTGCTTTGCCCTGAACATCGGCAAGAAGCGTTTATCCACGCCTACCAACAAGCGTTTCGTGCCATGTATCCTGATTTTGAGGCCAACCAAGACTACAGCCAGATCGTTAACCAAACTCAAGTAACGCGGCTAGAAGAAACACTGCAAGATGCGTTAGATAAAGGTGCGAGGCGCTGGTGTGCGCTCGATCAAAAAACCATACCGACCGCAGAAAAACGATGCTGGCCAACTCAGTTACTGACCCATGTCACTGACGACATGCGGGTGATGCAAGAAGAGGTTTTTGGTCCGCTTTTGCCCATTGTCACTTATCAAGATTTTGCCGAGGCACTGCATTATATTCAGGCACGTCCACGACCGCTCGCTTTGTATTTGATGAGTAATGATGCGGAGAAACGCTCGCAGGTCACCACACAGCTTCACGCCGGCGGCATGGGGATTAATGAAACCTTGTTTCATGTCGCGGCAGAAGATGCGCCTTTTGGGGGCATTGGTGATTCCGGCATGGGGCATTACCACGGCATTGAAGGCTTTTATACCTTTAGTCACAGTAAAACCGTGCTCACCCGTGATAGATGGGACACCAGCTTTTTAGTTAAACCGCCATACAACCGCTGGTATAAACGCTTAATGCGCTGGTGGTTGCTCAGATAATTAGGAGTATCTGTTTTAGATTGTCTTTCGATCTATACATTATTCGGTTAAATCACTAAACCTTTTAGGGGAATTGATCTATACCTTTGGTTGTTACATAAGTGTTAAAATCGATGCGGGCAACCAAGGGAGCAACCCAATGGCTTTTTCAATACAACCCGATTCTATGCTGCCAGATATTAGCAATCATGAACGAGCAATGGTCGAGCAAGAGGTAAAGCTCGCCGTCACCGATGCTAATGGCAAATCACTGGGGTATTTGGCGATGGTGCCCGATGCGCAGCGCTTTATTACCTTAACCCAAGATAACGCAGAGGCGTTGAGTTTTATCAAAACCCCATGCAGCGTTAATGCGGGCTATTATCAGTGGTCGTTTTTTTATGACGGTATTGAATATGGCCTGGATTGTTTAATTGAGCCGGACAGAAACAAGTGTCGACTTTATGCCAACGATCACGCTGCGGCTGCGCCCTCATGGAAGCTCGCTTATCAAGGAGAACTTGGCCCTTTAATGATTGCAGCGCCTATCTCTGCCATTGGGCCGGGTACGCGTATCGCTGTCACGTCTTCAGATACTGAAGTGCCTAATGTGTTAGTGGGCGCGCTTGATGGCGGCGTGTTGATTCACGAAGAATCTGCCTAACAAAAAAGCATTAAGAAATATGTAATGGGCCAGCGAAACCGCTGGCTTTTTTCTGTTCACAGAGATCACTAATAGGCTGTGAGTCCCAATTTAGTTTTCATATAGAGTGTGGTGGGTGTCTAAAATAAAGGACTAACAATGCCTAGTTAAAAAGTGTTAGATGTGAGTGAGCTGAGTCAATTAACGCATTGTAAACAATTGGTTAAAAAATATTTGGCTGACAAAAAGGTCAATAATACTAATGAATCTCCTTAATAAAGTGATTTTAACTACGGAAAAAACAGCCTTAGTTGTATAGCTTTAAAGCGTTATTGTTGACTTTTGTAGGCAATAATTGCTAATACATTTAACCATTGTAAGGAATACAATATGTTAAAGCATGCTCTTAGCTGTTGCGTCGCGTCGGCGCTGATGGCGGCATCACCCACAGCACTATCTGAACAAAATGAAGGTAAACAAGGCGTCTCTCAGCAGCAAACGCTAGCGCCATTGATGGTTGCGGCGGAAAACCGGGGTATTGAGGATCAGTACATCGTGGTACTCAAGCAGCCAATGACTCTGAGTGATGATCCGCAAGCGTTGAAAACCTTTACTCAACAAGCCGTGTCTAGCATGGTTAACCAACATGCGGTTAAGGTAGAAAAAGTGTTTGATCGCTCGTTAAGTGGGTTTGTAGCTAAGCTCACACCGGCACAACTACGTGCACTACGCATGGATTCGCAAGTTGATTTTATTGAACAAGATAAGACCATTTCATTGGACCCGGTGATTACCCCTGACGCGAACCAAAATAACCCTGTTTGGGGGTTAGATCGTATTGATCAGCGCAATCTTCCTCTAGACAACAACTACAGCACTAACTTTGATGGCACAGGTGTCACTGCTTATGTTATTGATACTGGTGTGACAACGTCACATGTTGAGTTTGGTGGTCGTGCACGCTCCGGATATGACTTTGTTGATAACGATCAAGATGCGACTGACTGTAACGGCCACGGTACGCATGTGGCTGGCACCATTGGCGGTAGTCAATACGGAGTCGCTAAAAATGTCGATATTGTCGGGGTGAGGGTGCTCAGCTGTAGCGGTTCGGGGTCGACGTCCGGTGTGATTGGTGGTGTCGATTGGGTAGCAGCCAATGCGAATGGCCGTCAGTGGCAAACATGAGCCTAGGTGGAGGCGTATCAACAGCGCTCGATCGTGCCGTTGCCAGTGCGGTACAATCTGGCGTGAGTTAGCGGGTAACTCCAATGCTGATGCCTGTAATAGTTCGCCTGAACGAGAGCCAAGCGGTGTCACTGTAGGATCTAGCACGATTCGCGATACCCGCTCTAGCTTCTCAAACTGGGGAAGCTGCTTGGATGTGTTCGCCCCAGGATCGGACATAAAGTCCGCTTGGTATGATGGGAGTTATCGCACCATCAGCGGCACCTCGATGGCGACCCCTCATGTTGCTGGGGTTGCTGCCTTGTACCTACAAGAAAACAGCAGCCTTTCGCCTGTACAATTAGCGAATTTAATTAGCAACCGCGCGAGTGTCGATAAAATTAACGACCCTCGTGGCTCCGTCAACAAACTGTTGTATAGTCAAGCCGATAGTAGTTGTGAGCCAAATTGCGGTACAGAGCCTGATCCTAAGGGTGAGCTTAAAAATGGTCAGGCGCTAACAGATATTTCGGGTGGGCAAGGCGCCCAGCGCTTCTTCTATGTTGATGTAGACGCTGGGCAACGCCTCACGGTGAATATTAGCGGCGGCTCAGGCGATGCTGATTTGTACCTGCGCTATGGCTCAAAGCCAACCTTTAATAACTGGGATTGTCGACCGTACAATTACGGTAATAGCGAAGTGTGTACCGTGCAGAACACCCAGAAAGGTCGCTATCATGTGATGTTAAACGGCTACGCAGCATTTAGTGGTGTCAGCGTGACCGCCCGTTACTAGGCGTTTGTTGGCAATAAATAGCATTCGCTGCACGACAAGTGATGAATAGTAAGATACCGAGTTAAACGCGCGGATATGATCCGCGCGTTATTTATCAGACTTGCCGAAAACCTCTTCGTTTAGGTAGGAGAGCAGTCAATTGTAGTGGCGTATACACTTACACAGTAAATCGATAAACCCTTCTCGGTTGATTGCCATTGCAACCTCGGCATTGGCTGGATTACCTGTAACTTGATAACGATCGACCACTGTCATACCTGTTGTCAGTGCTCCCTGAGTTTCTATACCCACCCAAACGGATTCACAGTCAAAAAGCTCAGGCTTGACTAACCACGCAATCGTGCATGGATCATGTAACGGTGAGCCATCAAGTCGCCATTTAGGATCGCGATGGTAGCGCATAAAGAAATCAAGCCACCCCGCGACAGTTTGCGCGACAGGATTATTAATGGCTCGGATAGACGCCACGTCTTCATCTTTGACTAGGGCTTGATGGGTCACATCTAACCCAAACATGGTTATGGGGATCCCTGCACGGAAAACACAGTCTGCCGCCTCAGGGTCAACATAAATATTAAATTCAGCGGCGGGTGTCCAATTGCCAAAAGTCACGCCTCCCCCCATCAATACAATCCGCTTAATTCGGTTGGTCAGATCAGGGTAGGCAGCGATAAGTAACGCCACATTCGTCAATGGACCTGTTGCAACCAAGGTGACCGGCTGATCGCTTTTTTTTAAGACACTGGCCATCAGATTAACAGCATTATTAGGATCAGGATCCATCATAGGCTCTGGCAGCTCAGGACCATCCAAGCCCGACTCGCCGTGAACATTATCGGCAATAATCAAATCACGGGTGAGCGGTTTATGTGCCCCACCCGCAATGGGAATATGCGATTGTTGCAGTAAGGTGAGAATGCGCCGTGCGTTGTAAAGCGTTTTATCAGGGGTTTGGTTGCCCGCACTGGTCGTCACGGCTTTGATATCGAGTTGCGGTAATGCACAAGCCATTACCAGTGCAATGGCATCGTCATGTCCCGGATCACAGTCAATAATAATGGGTTCATTCATAAACAACCTATCCCGTTGAGGTAAATATCCGTTGAATCATGCTTAGGATAAATGTGTTTCTGCACTATGCTTGTGATCCCTTTCGCTAAACAGCCATGTCGCGCGAGATGTAGTCGCGCGAGATGTAACATGTGCGTGATTTATCATCAAAAAATGAGATGTAAACAGTTACAATTTGTCAACAACAAGCAAACGAAAATGTGGTTGTTGCATTGTTTTGCAAACAATTCAATCAATCTAATTAATATAAATAATTTGGAATATTGTTCTGATTATTTGTCAATTTATTGGTTATTTATGCTGCCATTTGAAGAATAGTCCAGCTGGATTTGCGTGTTTTTGGTGATACAATTAGGACATATATCTATTACATATATGTGATAGTTTAGGTCGAACTCGGTACTATGCAACCGCACAAAATATTATAACTAAGAGAGTTTGACGTGAACCAGACTATAGATATCTCCTCAAAAAGTGTATCGCACCGTTGGACCCAGCATGACACCCATTGGGCGCTTAGCTTGTTTGGAACCGCGGTCGGTGCCGGAATTTTGTTTCTACCCATTAATCTAGGAATGGGAGGCTTTTGGCCGCTGATTATTATGGCGGTACTAGCGTTTCCGATGACGTATATGGCGCACCGGGGCCTAGCGCGCTTTGTATTATCGTCGCGTCACAACGATGCCGATTTCACCGATGTCGTCGCAGAACATTTCGGCGCCAATGTCGGACGTATGATTTCGATGCTGTATTTCCTCTCTATTTTCCCCATTTTATTGATATACGGCGTTGGGCTGACCAACACGGTTGATAGCTTTTTAGTCAACCAACTGGGATGGGTATCACCAAATCGCGTGTTGCTGTCGGGTGTACTAGTTGCTGGTATGATTGCGATCATGTTGGGTGGTGAACGCCTGATGCTGCGTGCGTTCGCGGCGATGGTTTATCCGTTGGTTGCCATTCTGGCGTTTCTGTCTTTTTATCTTGTTCCATCGTGGCAAACGCCTAATCTCAGTTTACCGCCGATGGGTGAGCTGGGTATGAGTCTTTGGTTGGCGGTGCCTGTGGTGATTTTCTCGTTTAGCCATGCAGCGGCGATTTCTAGCTTTGCCAACATTCAGCGCCGGCATTACGGCGATGAGGCTCAAGGTAAGTCAGAGCAAATTCTTAAACGTGCCGGTATTATGCTGGTGGCGTTTGTGTTGCTGTTTGTGTTCTCGTGTGTGTTGACACTCACCCCAGCACAAATGGCAGAAGCAAAAGCACAAAATGTGTCTGTATTGTCGTATCTTGCTAATGTCACCCATAACCCGTTTATTGGTACCTTGGGGCCTTTGGTTGCTTTCATTGCGATTACTTCATCGTTTTTGGGACACTTCCTTGGCGCGCGTGAAAGTTTGAACGGCTTGGTGACGAAGCACAGTAAACTCACTTACAAAAGCGCCGACAAACTGGGCGTCATCGTGATGTTTTTTGCTATTTGGGGCTGTGCCGTGATCAACCCAGTATCCTTGACATGATGGGTGCATTGTCTGGGCCTGTGATTGCGATGATCTTGTTCATTATGCCAACGGTTGCCGCTTACAAGGTCAAAGCCCTGGCGCAGTATCGTGGGCAAGTAGGTACTTACTTTATCTTCATCACAGGGATGCTTGCGATATCAGCATTGCTTTATAACCTGATGGGCTAATTAAGTATTCGTAATCATCCATTAAAAAAGCGCCCACTGGGCGCTTTTTGGGTTATATTTTTCTAATCTATTATAAGCGGTTTTCTTATCCGATGTTCTCTGCGCATATCTCTCAGTTGTGACATATAAATGCATTTAAATCAGCCTTTAAAGTCACATTCATTTCTGTTTTCTTTGACTTTGTTTGTCAGCTTATGAATGAGCTCATATTATGTAACTGCTAGCCTATTACTTGTGGGATAAATTGATAATTATCAATCTTTGTTTGTGTGTCAGCGCCGATGATGAGGTCAATGTTCATTGATCATGAGGGCTGTTTATGACACATCCAACCGATACAGATCGGCAAGTGACATGGGGATGTTACTTGGCACTGGTATTCGCTGTGGTGTTTTTCTCGGGATTGTTACAATCCAATCAATGGTACGGCGTGTTCGACTTTACCACCTTGAATGGTTCGTTCGGACAAGTTGCGTATCAGGCCACGACTGCGACAGACGGCACGGTAGAGGTGGCAACAACATCACTTCGCGGTAAGGGCGGGAGCGGTGCGCGTGATGGTTTCATTTTTGCGTTGACCTTAATTCCTACCGTGATGTTTGCGCTGGGTATGATTGGTGTACTTGAGCACTATGGAGCGCTTGATGCCGCGCGCAAACTCTTAACGCCTCTTCTTAAACCTGTATTAGGCATTCCTGGAAATTCAGGACTAGCACTGATTGCCTCCATGCAAAGCACAGATGCTGGCGCAGCGATGACTCGTCAATTGAAAGATGAGGGTTACCTGACCAAGCGTGAAACCGATGTATTCACCATGTTTCAGTTCACGGCAGGCGCAACCATCGTCAACTTTTTTTCCTCGGGCGCGGTACTTTTTACTTTAACCATGTCAGACGGTTCGTTAGCGGTGACATCGTCAATTGGTCTTGCTATTGGCGTGATCTTCTTATTTAAGTTCATTGGTGCCAATGTCTTTCGTTTGTACCTCAATATAACTGAGGGCAAAGGACCGCAGCGAGAAAAGACACAATCCTATCAAGAGGAGCACGCATCATGACCCAGTCTTCTACCAGTAAACCGATGATCACTGACATCTTTGTCGAAGGCGCTAAGAAAGGTTGGCATATTGCAACAACATCAACCGTGCCTAATGTTGTCATGGCGTTTGTGATTATCAAAGCACTTCAAATTACCGGCCTACTGGCTTGATGGGCGATGTGTTTGCACCTGTGATGGCTGTATTCGGATTACCCGGTGAAGCCGCCGCAGTGCTAATGGGGGCATGGATGTCGATGGGAGGCGCTGTTGGTGTCGTGATCACTTTGTTTGACCAAGGCATTCTCACCGGTACCCATATCGCTATCTTGGTTCCTGCTATTTATTTAATGGGTTCGCAAGTGCAATACATTGGCCGAGTAATGGGCCCGATTGGCACTGAAGGCCGCTACATCCCTATTATGGTCGGCATTTCTATTCTGAATGCTTTTGGCGCCATGTGGGTGATGAATCTTTTACTTTAGGAGGCATGATGACGTTTTCTTTGCAACGCTACCTAGATGAGTTGGCGCCTCTAGTCAATATCGACTGTGGCACCTTTCAACGAGAAGGTATTGAGGTGATTGCGGCCCTAATGGCCGATAAATATGAGCAAATGGCAGGATGGCATATTAAGCGAGTGGAATGTGGAGAGGCAGGGATTGGATTGGAAATTCGCAACCAGCCAACCCATCCACATATCGATGTGATGCTGATTGGTCACATGGATACGGTCTTTCCTCAGGGGACGGCGGCAGAGCGTCCCATGCATGTGGAGGACGGCTTCGCATACGGTCCCGGTGTATCAGACATGAAATCAGGCTTGCTTAATATCGTGTATGCACTGCGCGCATTGCCGCAAGCAGAACGTGATGCATTGAGCATTTGTGTCTGCATGAACCCGGATGAAGAGGTGGGTTCGATACATTCCAGTACCTGGCTTGAGTCCGTTGCTCGTGATGCACGCTATGTGCTGGTGGCAGAGGCGGCCCGCGCAGATGGTGGCTTAGTAAAAGCGCGTAAAGGCATGGCGCGTTATAAAATTGCCGTTTCAGGTCGTGCCGCTCATGCTGGTAACGAGCCAGAAAAAGGACGTAGCGCGATTACAGAGTTAGCTCATTGGCTGGTGACCCTCGATAGTATGAAAGATCTAGAGGCCGGTACCAGTATTAATGCTGGTTTGATTGAAGGTGGAGCGGGGGCGAATATTGTCGCTGCTTATGCATCGGCACTGGTTGACGTCAGGTTCTGGGACAACAATGCTTATTGCGCGCTTGATCAAGCCATTCAAGCGCGCGCCTCTCACCCTTACACCCCCGATGTCACCATTGAATTGGTTCGCGAAGCCTATAAACCAGCGATGGTGCCGACCCCTGAAACGGAACACTTGATGGGTCTTGTTGAAGCGGCAGCCTTTGAGGAAACCGTGCCTATCCATTGGAAAGCGGTGGGCGGCGGCTCCGATGCCAATAATACCGCAGCATTGGGGATCCCTAGTTTAGATGGATTTGGCCCAGTAGGAGCCAACTTCCATAGTGATGGTGAGTATTTGCAACTCGACTCCATTGAACCAAGGATCCGCTTGCTCACTCGAGTGTTATCACGTTTAGCAGAGCAAAAAACAGTCTAAACATTGCGCGGCTACAATAAGCGGTAGCCGCGATGGCGTTTCCCATCAAATGACCATGTCATATTACAAATTAGGGGGGAAGTTGATCTGCTATAGTTGATCGACGCAGTAACACCACTTGTTATTTCTGCTTGCTCATTTACTATAAGCATTAGTACTTGCTAAATTATTGGGTGTGTATGTTACCAAAACGATTTTTCCCTATTGTTGCGCCGTTTCTGATGTCAGTGTTAATGGTGACGTTGATGACAGCGGTAATCACCGCTGTGAATACCGGGCTGAGCAGTGGGTTTGTTTGGCGTTGGTTAGAGGCCTTTATCGTTGCTTGGCCCATTGCGTTTACTATTATTTTTGTTTCGTCAAGACATGTTCAACGATTAGCTCAGTGGTTGTGTAGCCGCGAGTAAAGGGTTACAGCACGTGTAGAACCGCGCAGTTTTTACCCTGTTTTTTGGCTTGGTACATGGCTTTGTCAGCATCGATAATTTCACTGTGAGGCATGCCGCTAGGATAATAAGCAACGCCTAAACTGATCGTGACAGGCTTAGACGCGTGATTAAATAACGCTAAACTCTGTCGCGCAATCTCTTCACATAAAACCCTTGCTTGTGCCAAGGCGCCCTCTGCACTTGAGAAGTATTGGAGTATTGCAAATTCCTCGCCGCCAATACGGGCGATAATGGCATCTTTCGGCAATAGAGTTGTCGCCGTTTTAGCCACAAAACAGAGCACTTCATCCCCATGAGCATGACCAAAACCATCGTTAAATGCTTTAAAGTCATCAATATCAAAAACCATTAGTGCGATGTCGCCTCTCGTTTTATCCAAGTCATAGAGGTATTGATAAAAATACCGGCGATTGCGCAACAGCGTTAATGAGTCGGTAATGGCTTGATCTTGAAGCATATCGTTGGCTGTTTGTAGCGCGCGCGTTTTTTGTTTGACCGTTCGCTTAAGTAAGACAATGTAACTGGTAACGATAAAAATACTGATAGCGACTAAAGCAGGAAATAAATGGGTAGGGTAAACCGTTTCAACGTCATAATAGACCCAGCGATTGAGTAGCTGGCGTTTAGTATCGTCATCCAACCAAGCAAATTTATTGTCTATGCGATTAAGTAATGCCGCGTTGCCTTTCGCAAATCCAGCGTGCAGCATCTCTGTATAAAGGTGCCTGACAGGGATAAAAAGGTTGTGATTCGTGGTGGTATAAAGGTGATAATTTGCCACTTGCAGGTCGGCCACAAATGCTTGAATTTTTTCAGATAATGCCGCATCAAGCATGGCTTGGTTATTCGGGAAAAGCTGCAATGCTACGTCTGGAAAGTTAGCGCTCATAAACTCTTCTTCGTACCCGCCTTGTACCACGCCAATCTTATATTCGGTCTCACCAGAAAGGACAAAGTCAGCAGACGTGCCCATCATGGATTGACTGAAAAATACTTGCGTATCAATGGCAAATAGAGGCGTGCCAAAATCCATGAATTGCAACCGCTCCGGTGACTGAAGGAGCCCAGCGTGCACATCAGCTTGACCGGTACGCACTAAATCGATTGACGTTTGCCAATCGGTCAATAGAAACTCGATATCATAGCCATTGCGGTCGCCAAATTCTTTCCAAAAGTCAATCAAGATCCTCTGGGTTCTTGGTTGCTATTGAGATAAGAAAATGGACGCCATGCATGCGAATTAGTCACCTTTAAAACAGGTTTTTGTGACTCAGGTTGTTCGCTGTTATCAGAGTGAGCGCTGGGGCTTATCGATAACAACACGCCAACGCACAGTGTAAAAACAATTTGGCGGGCCAAAACATACAACGCCCCAGAATGCAGCATAAATAAACCCTGAATATGACAATACATTAAGTGTGCGGTGGTCACCGCATCACGTCTTTATCATCAGTATATGAATAAATTCTTAACTTCTGGGATAAATTTGTCTCGTTTTCTTATAACTATAGGGTTATAAAGGTGATCGCGGCTGTTGCATAACACTGAGATTGTTCGGCTAGCCGCTTAAACGGGTGTTAACGCACGCAAAGGTCAATGAATCAAATCGCCACTTCTTAATGATAGGTATCGTGATCAGCGATCACCTGTTCTTTGATAGTTTGAAACGGATAAGATGCAAGGGCGCCAAACCCAGGTATGGCCTTCGCCTTAATTTTGGTATGAAGCGGTGACGATAGGCCGAGTAAAAAGCGCGTCATTGCCGCCGAAGTTGGCGTGCCGTCGCAAGCAGCCGCAAAGTGCTGACACCATGAGGATAACGCTTGCGCATCGATCGCCGGTAATTCTGGGCGCGGAGGTAAATGGGCGATCTCGCTTGGCATACCGAGCAATGACCACAGGTGGTTGGTGCCGCATGATCACCAAAATAGTCGGCAAGGCGCTGACTAATACAGGTTGAAGAAGATAACAAGGTCAGTAATTGGTTGATGCGGGCAAGCTCGCTCTGTTCTTTTTTGGCAAAAAGGGCATACAGCGTCTCAGCTTGATCGTGAATATCAATCTCGTGGGTGTTCACGCCAAACACTTGTGTGGCTTGTTGGGTCGCGAGTGATAACCAACCTTGTTCGTGAAAGTACTCTAATGCAGTTAACGCGCGCTTTCTTTCTGCTCCAAAGCGTTGCCACAGTTGTTGGAAATCCATCTTGTACCAGGTTTTTGCTTTGATCGCGCATGCAAATAGCTGGGCAACAAATTCGCGTCGCTCACCATGGAATTTGGCCGTAATGGCGGCGGGTGACTCCACACACTGGAATTTCACATCGGCAAAGTAACTGTATTGGCTGGTGATCACGCCGGCCATTTCTAAATAAACGAGCAAGGTTTTAAGCGGTAAGAGCCGAATATTATATGTCCGTGAAAGACTATGGAGCATGACTTCCCATTGTTGACCGGCCTGTTGTACTTCTTCCAGTAACCCCTGAATCGCCATTTTGTCTGGCGTATCGCCGTAGATAAAATTCTCTAGTACATTCAGACTCGACTGGTTAGCGAGTACCGTGCAGGTCGCCTTGTGACCATCCCGTCCCGCGCGGCCAATTTCTTGGCTGTAGTTTTCAATCGACTTCGGCAAATCAAAATGGATGACACGGCGAATATCCGCCTTATCGACGCCCATCCCAAAGGCGATGGTCGCAACAATACATGGCGATTGGCCCGACATAAATGCCTCTTGTATCGACACGCGAACATCGTGACTCATACCGGCATGGTAAGCTGTCGCGGATATATGCTGGGATTGTAACCACTGGGCGATATTCTCCGCGGTCTGCTGCTGGGTGACATAAATGACGGTCGGCAAATCGGGGTCGGGCTTTAACTGCTCAACCAGGGCTTGCCGCTTATGCGCCTCTTCCACGGCGACCACATTTAGATGCAGGTTAGGACGATAAAACCCCGTTAATGTGGTGTTATTTGCCGGGATGGCAAACTTCGTCTGCATGTCCTCAACCACCGCCGGCGTTGCGGTGGCGGTGAGAAGCAAGACTTGCGGAATATTTAATTGCTGTCGGTAAGTAGGGAGTTTGAGGTAATCCGGACGAAAATTGTGTCCCCATTCAGAGATACAATGCGCTTCATCCACCACCAATAACGAGATCGGGATAGGCGTGATAAACTGGCGAAAACGTTCGTTATTCAAACGCTCGACTGAAATCATCAGTACCTTGATGTCGCCGCGACGGACTTGATCCATCACTTGTTTGGTTTGTTCGGGTGTCTGCGTTGAATCGATGGTGGCCGCTGGGATGCCTTTGCGGGTCATAAATGCAAGTTGATCATGCATTAATGCCAGCAAAGGCGAAATCACCAATGTTAAGTGGGGCAGCTGTGTGGCCGGCAATTGATAGCACAATGATTTACCTGCACCGGTGGGAAAGATCGCACAGGCCGATTCACCTTGCATCACCTGCGAGATCACTGCTTCTTGTCCCGCACGAAATGACGAAAACCCAAAAATTTGCTCAAGTGCTTGTGCCAACATACCGTCTTTCCCCTACTTTTAACCAAGTGTCTGTTTATGAACAGGCGGGAAAAGGTATCGGCTATGTGCCGAGGTTGCAAGCACAGGGGGGTATGCGTGCGAGCGACCCCATTATCTTCAATAAATGGGGTCGATCTTTTCTTAACGGATGCGAGAGCTATCACAGCGCCTTAATCAGTGCTGCGATCTCATCCCACCTTTGCTCATCAATCAACTTGGCGGGCACCATCCAAGTACCGCCACATGCCAGTACAGAGGGCAACGCGAGATAATCGCTCACGTTTTCTTCACTCACGCCGCCGGTTGGCATAAAGCTGACCGGGTACACCGCAGATAGCGCTTTTAACATCGCAATGCCTCCCGAGGCTTCCGCGGGGAAAAACTTCAACGTATCAAGACCAAGTTCCATGGCTTGTTCGACCAAACTCGGGTTGTTGATCCCAGGGACGATGGCAATCCCACGTTGCTGGCAATGTTTTACTGTAGTGGGATTAAGCCCAGGGCTAACAATAAAATCCGCCCCAGCGTCAATCGCGGCATCGACTTGTGCAAGCGTCAGTACTGTTCCGGCCCCAATCAGTAGCTCGGGATAGGCATCGCGCATTTGGCGGATAGCACTGGCAGCCGCGTCGGTACGAAAGGTGATTTCGGCGCACGGTAAGCCATTGTCGACCAGGGTTTTAGCGAGCGGCACGGCATCGTCCGCATTATTAATCGCAATCACCGGCACAATGCGAATTGCCTTGAGACGTTGGTGTAATTCAGTCATGGGATTCCCTTATAGTAAAATGCTTAATAGCGCTACGATAACAAACGCGATAGTCCCGAGCAGGGTTTCCATCACAGTCCAAGTTTTTAGCGTGGTTTTTTCATCCATTTCGAGCAAACGTGATACGAGCCAAAAACCCGAGTCGTTGAAATGCGATAAAACGGTAGCTCCACCGGCAATCGCGATGACAATAAAGCATAAATCGAGTTGAGATAAGCCGACAGTGTGCGACACCGTGGGCGCAATCAGCGCGGCTGTGGTTGTGAGTGCGACGGTGGCTGAGCCTTGTGCGACACGCAAGCAGGTAGCAATCACAAACGCGGCCAATATTATCGGCATCCCTGTATCTGACAGCATGTTGGCGAGTGCTTCACCAATGCCGCTAGAACGAAGTACGCCTCCAAACATCCCGCCCGCACCGGTCACCAAAATCACCGCACAAATCGGTGCCAATGAGTCGGAGCACAGCTTCTCCATTTTACTTTTGCCAAGCTTTTGGCCGAAGACTAACAAGCAAGTTAACAGCGTGATGAGCAGTGCAACCGGTGTTTTACCCAGCATACGCAGAAAACCAACCCATGGGTTTTCGCCGTCAACGATACCTGTAACACTGAGTGCGTTTAAGCCTGTGTCGAGGAAAATTAGCATGACAGGTAGGAGTAAGATCATCAGCACCGTAGAAAAGGTGGGATGGTCCTTTTTGTTTTTAAACATCACTTCTGTATTTAAAAACGCCTTCGCAAGGGGAATATTGAATTTCTTGCCGGCATACAAACCAAATAAATAACCGCCTAGGTACCAAGTGGGTAGCGAAACCAGTAGCCCAACGACCAAGAGCAGACCCATATCTGCGCCGAGTAAGTCTGAGGCCGCAACGGGGCCGGGGTGCGGGGGAACGAAGGTATGCATAACCGCAAATGCACCCGCGACGGGTAGTGCATACTTTATCGGTGAGCCACCTAAACGTTTCGCGACACTAAACATAATGGGCATCATCACAATCAGCCCCGCATCAAAGAAGATCGGAAAGCCAAATAGTAGAGAAGCGATACCCAATGCAAACGGAGCACGGGCTTCGCCAAAGCGGTCGATCAGCGTATCGGCCAATACATTTGCGCCACCGGTGACTTCGAGAATTTTACCAATCATGGCGCCGAGCCCAACGAGCAAGGCGACCGACGCCAGGGTGCCGCCAAACCCTGTCATCATGGCCGGCACTACCTTATCGGTAGGGATCCCCGTGGCCAAAGCAGTGATTAAGCTGACCAATGTGAGTGATGCAAACGCATGCACCTTAAGTTTCATTATCAGTAGTAATAACAACGCGATAGCGCCCAATGCTATCAAGAGTAAAGTAGTGGGTTCAGGGCTTTGTGCGAGTAGTTCCATGGCTCACCTCTTCCGACCAGGATGTTTGTGTTAAACTTCACAAATCTCAACGTTACCGGTAACATGTTACCGGTAACCACACTAAGATAAAGACAATTATTGAATGCGTTATCAAAAATGAGATCTGGTTAAAATCTCGCTAAGGAGTGGGTATGGCAATTGGCAGTGTGATTGTGATGGGCGTCAGTGGCTCGGGGAAAAGCACCCTTGGCGCAAAGTTGGCACAGCGCTTAGGGGCAAAGTTTATTGATGGAGACGACTTACACCCGCGTGCGAATATCGAAAAAATGGCGACGGGTAAGCCGCTTGATGATCATGACCGAACTCCTTGGCTGGGCCGGATTAGCGATGCCGCCTTTAGTTTGGAGCATAAACATGAATATGGCGTGATTGTGTGTTCAGCCTTAAAGCGCCGCTATCGAGACCAGATCCGAGATGGCAATCAGAACGTTACCTTTTTGTTTTTGGACGGAGATTATGCGTTGATCCTCGCAAGGCTTCGAGCGCGCAAAGGGCATTTTATGAAAACTCATATGCTGGATAGCCAGTTTGCCACGTTGGAGGTGCCGGGTAACGATGAGCCTGATGTGGTCCGAGTCGGCATTGATGCAGACATTGATACTGTGGTGACACGTGCAGTGAACGCTTTGAAAGACAAGGAGGATGCCGAATGACACATCCGACATTGATAGCAGTGACAGAGGCGTTATGCCAGCGCAGCCAACCGACGCGTATCGCGTTTTTGCATCAGACTCAACAGCAAGCCGATACCGGGAAGGCGCGTACTAGTTTGTCTTGCGGTAACATGGCGCATGCGGTGGCGGCGTCGTGCCAACAAGACAAACAGCACATGCTGGATATGACCACCGCCAATGTGGCGATTATCAGCGCCTATAACGATATGCTGAGCGCGCACGCGCCCTATGCTGACTACCCTGAACAGATCAAAGCCGCTTTGCTGCCGTTAGGTCATACCGCGCAAGTGGCAGGTTGTGTGCCTGCGATGTGTGATGGAGTGACCCAAGGTCAACCGGGAATGGAAATGTCGTTGTTTTCACGTGATGTGATTGCACAGGCGACTGCGATATCGCTGAGTCACAATGTGTATGACGCAACATTATTGCTTGGTGTATGCGATAAAATTGCACCGGGACAATTGATGGGCGCGCTGGCCTACGCCCATTTACCTACCTTATTTATTCCCTCCGGCCCAATGATAACGGGCACCAGCAATGATCAAAAAGTGGCGGTGCGTCAAGCCTATGCGGCAGGCGAAGTAGGCAAAGACGCATTACTCGCCATGGAATGTCAGGCTTATCACAGCCCGGGAACCTGCACCTTCTATGGTACGGCCAATACCAATCAACTGGTGCTCGAGGCGATGGGATTAATCTTACCTGGCGCTGCCTTTGTCCCACCAGACTCAGCGTTGCGCCAAGCGTTGACTTGCTATGCAGCGACAGCGTTAGCCTCTCAGTGTGCCGAAAGTGCAACTTACCGACCATTAGCCGATGTGGTGACTGAAAAAGCGTGGTGAATGGTGTGGTTGCGTTGTTGGCTTCAGGCGGCAGCACCAATCATACAATCCATTTGGTGGCCATGGCGCGAGCAGCAGGGATTATCCTAACGTGGGAAGATATTGATGCGCTCTCTCGTGTAGTGCCCTTGCTGACTCGAGTCTACCCCAATGGGCCGGCCGATATTAATGCCTTTGAAGCGGCCGGAGGCGTACCGACGTTAATGGCTCACTTACATGCGCTAGGGTTATTGCATGCCGATACCTTGCCTGCCGTCGGCCAATTTAGCGACCAGCTGACCACACCACGATTAGATCAGGGGCAGCTTGTTTGGGAAGCCGCCACCCCATCAACTGACACAGCGGTCATTGCCCAGCCCGGTTCACACTTCAGTGCAGCCAGTGGCTTGCGCATGCTGTCTGGCAATATGGGTAACGCGGTGATCAAAGTCTCTGCGGTTGACCCCGCGCATCGCGTAGTTTGTGCGCCCGCACGGGTGTTTGAGTGTCAGCACGAGGTCGAGCAGGCCTATCAACGCGGTGAGCTCAACCAAAATGTGATTGTGGTGGTGCGTTTTAATGGCCCTGCTGCTAATGGGATGCCAGAGCTCCATAAACTCATGCCTATTCTCGGCAATGTGCAAAAAATGGGTTATCAGGTCGCACTGGTAACAGATGGCCGGTTATCCGGCGCGTCAGGCAAAGTCCCTGCGGCCTTGCATGTCTGCCCGGAAGCCATGCATGGCGGTGCGTTGGCGTCCATTCAAGACGGCGATCTGATCACATTGGACGCGAATACTGGCGTATTGACCTGCCATGCTGACTTATCTCAACGATATGTAACTAATACGCCTCAAGCTGCTACAACTTGGGGACGTAATTTGTTTGCTGCGGCGCGTCAGCGGGTGTCTCGCGCTGATGAAGGGGCGACGTATCTATTTCCGTGATCGCTCGGTCAACCGTGATGGTTACAAGCTGCCACCGTCTGTGATGGTGTGTGGGATAGCATGCACTTTTTCGGTGATAGTTTCACCGCTTAATGCTTGAATCAAAAGTGTCGCGCTGCGCTCACCGATTAACTCTCGGGGCGTCGCGACACTGGTGAGTCTTGGGCTGACCACAGTGCCAATATCCAACGCATTGTAGCCGACAATGCTAAGCGTTTTAGGTACCTCAATGTCTTGCTGTTTACAGGCAAGTAATGCACCGACGGCGAGGTCATCATTGGTACAAAACAGCCCGTCACAATCTGGATACTGAGCCAAGGTTTGGTTAAGTAAGGTCTCGCCTAAGCTGAATGAAGAATGCTCCTCGGTGGCAACACTGCGAGGAGTGAGTCCTGCCTGTGTCATCGCGCGTTTGTACCCTTTTTGCCGCAGCTGAGTGCGGGTATCCAGCCGAGCCGCCAAATACACAATCTGCGTTTTATCTTTGTTGATCATCGTTTGAACTGCATCATAAGCGGCTTGCTCATGATCAAGCCCAACTGCCATATCAATCGGCGTTTCTGGAAGCTCCATGGTTTCTACCACAGGAATGGCGGCGGTTTTTAACATTTGTAACGTACGTGGGGTGTGGTTAGTTTCAGTGAGGATTAAGCCATCCACTTGATAAGAGAGCAAAGAGGCAATTTTCTCTTCCTCTGCCTGCTCGCTATAGCCGGCGTGCGTAATCAAAATGTCGTAGCCATGTGCCTTAGTCACGCGTTCAATGCCCTGGACTAAATGAGCAAAGACTTGGTTAGACAATGAAGGAAGCACAATTCCAATGGCTTTGCTCGATGATTTAGATAACATCGCGGGCACACGATTTTGTATGTATCCCAATTCTTCAATCACCGCCGCAATCTTGTCGCGTGTCGCAGGGGCGACTGACTCCGGATTGCGCATATAGCGCGAGACTGTCATTTTGGTCATCCCGACGCGGTCAGCAATATCTTGTAAGGTGGCCCGGTTTCTTTTTTCTGTCATCTCATGCACTAGCCGAAAATGTTACATGTAACATTAGAGCAATCTGACCGCCGATTAGCAAGAAAAACTGGTAGGTGGAATTAGGTCTTTATTGAGAACGCACACTGACGATTTTGAATTAAGGCGCCACTTTTCCGCGTAAAGACTTAGTCTGGCTCTTACGCTTTTTGGATTCTACGCGGCGACGTTGTGACGCTTTGGTTGGCCGAGTTGGCTTGCGTTTTTTCTGCTCCACCATCGCGCTTTTAATTAGCGCAGCGAGGCGTTCTAACGCGTCTTCTCGGTTTAGCTCTTGGGTGCGGTAGTTTTGCGCTTTTATCACCACGACGCCGTCTTTGGAGATGCGTGAATCGGACAGTGTCATTAAGCGTGCTTTGTAGGCATCAGGCAGTGACGAGGCGTGAATATCAAAGCGCAAATGAATGGCACTCGACACTTTATTGACGTTTTGTCCGCCTTTCCCAGCGGCGCGGATGGCCGTGAGCTCGATTTCACTGTCGGGAATCGCTACTTTGTTGGATAGAGTCAGCATACGGCCTCAAATATTAACAAGAGGCGCGCAGTGTACATAGCATTAGGCCTGTGGCGCAAATAAGCCTGCAGGCCGAGTCTTTTTGAGTCGTTAATCGGCACTTTAGGATAAATCAAATACCAGTGTTTGGCTGATTTCGTTGCCGACATTACTAAAGGTGATGTGACGGATATCTTCGACTTTCGCGCCATCACCGGGAGAAAGAGATGTGTTTTCAACCTTAAGAGTGCCCGCGACTTGATGCACATAGGCGTTGCGTCCTGCCTCCAAAGCGAAGGTAACAGACTCACTCGGCGCCAAGACAAGTTGTAGCAAACGTGCCTCTTGTTTTATTTTTAACGAGCCATTCTCACCCGTTGGCGTCGCAATGACGGTAAAGCCGGCTTGGTTGCCAAAATCTTTTTGCTGATAGCCTGGCTCTCCGCCTCTTTCGTTAGGTTCAATCCAAATCTGTAAAAAACGCAATGGCTGGGATGACGAGGCATTATATTCACTGTGATAAATACCACGCCCAGCCGACATCAGCTGGAACTCGCCAGCGGGTAGAGTTTGTCGGTTGCTTGACTGTCTTTGTGTTCTATTGCTCCTTCCAGCACCAGGCTGATGATTTCCATATCACGGTGTCCATGGGTATCAAAGCCCGCGCCAGGCGAAACGATATCATCATTGATCACACGTAGTGCAGAGAAGCCCATATGATGGGCATCGTAATAGCTACCAAATGAAAAGGTATGGCGGCTTTGTAGCCAACCAAAGTTAGCCTGACCGCGATCGCTGGCATGACGTACTGTAATCATAACGCTTCTCCTCACTGATTCGATGTTGAACAGCGGTGACGCTGAACAATAGATGCAGTATGAACAACTCCCACTAAACGCTGCGCGTTTTGAAGGAGTTTCAAAAAGAAAGCCTAAGCTGCCTCTTTAGGCTGGTTCCCAGCCTGAATACCTAACGCCCAGTTTAAATTAACTTGCGCACTGGCTACATCTCGGGGCTTCTCACAGCCACAATCGCATGAGTGCCAGCGATCAGCTAAGGTTTTTTTCTTCTTAGCTCCGCAG
>AQOF01000039.1 GCA_000565345.1 Salinivibrio costicola subsp. costicola ATCC 33508 = LMG 11651
GCCTTTGGGCCAGTTCCTTCAGGCCCTTCCTTCCTAAGTGGCAGACGGGTTGATTTGGATTTAGGGGGGGCTTAAGGGGTACCTTCAATGGTTGCTTAGTTCGGTTAAGGTRCATAAGGTTTTAACGATTTAACGGTCGATCCGAGCAGATCGAACGTCGCCCTAATACCTAACTAAGAGATTGCAGTTGCATCTTCTTTTGTTGGAGGAGCCAAGAGAATGAACAGTGATTCCATGCAGCGCGTGGCGGTTGTCGGTGCAGGTGGCGCGATTGGTGAAGCTTTTTGCCGCGCATTGCTCGACAAACCATCCATTCAGCAAGTCTTTGCGTTGGGGCGCCACCCCGCACCACTTGCTGAGATAAGTGAAAAGGTGGTGCCTGTGGCGGTGAATATTCGCGATGACGCATCGATACAAGCGGCGGTCGAGCACATCGACGACAACAGTCTAGACGCGGTGATCATTGCCTCGGGGATGCTTCATGATGATGCGGTCAGCCCAGAAAAGCGGCTCGCGGCGTGCAGCAGTGAGGCCATGCACCAGCTTTTTGATGTGAATGCCGTTGCGCCGCTGCTGTTAAGCAAACATCTTACGGCCAAATTGAAGCGCAACGCTGAGGCGAAGCTCGCCATCTTGTCGGCGCGCGTGGGCAGTATTAGTGACAACCGTGCGGGCGGTTGGTACGCCTATCGTGCAAGTAAAGCGGCGGTGAACATGCTGATCAAATGCATGAGCATTGAACTTGGCCGCCAGGACAAATCATTGACCGTGGTTGGTCTGCATCCGGGGACCGTCGACAGTCATTTATCCGCGCCATTTCAAGCCAATGTTAAGCCAGGCAAATTATTCAGTCCGGCCCAATCGGCTGGCTACTTATTGTCGGTATTGGATGGCCTCGACAGTCGCCATACTGGGCGGCTGTTTGCATGGGATGGAGAAGAAATTGCCCCGTAGGTTGGGGCATTGTTGAGTTATTTCCAATGCAATGGCTGCTCTAGGGTCGATAAAGACTTTTCCGTGCCAAGCCCTATCATTTCGTCATACGCCGTGTCAGTGACTAACACGTATTGCGCGGCGTTAATCCATTCAAAATCATCTTTCACCGCTAGCAAGCTGCGGGACAGATAGGGCTTATCGCCGTGGTAAATCAGCTTCTGCTCCACTGTATCGCCGTGACGCAAAAAGGCGATGGCTTGATATAACATGCCATCAATGCCACGGATCTGAATCTTGTCAATGTTGTCGTAATTTATCAGTTCGCTCAGTTGTAAATTCATCACTCGTCCCTGCAGTTAGGCCTTTCTTAACCACTACGAGCCATGCAAGCACGCGGATCCTCTAGGGTAAAGCATTATCAGTCGCAGCCCCCTTTTGAGCCTGCAATGTAAAATAAATGTTACGCAAAAGTAAAATTAAAACCGGGATGAGGAGATGATTTTCTCTGCAAAGTCGACGTAATCTGTGAGTAACGGAAACATTGCGTAAGGCTAAGGGCCGCTGTTTACGCGCGATTTTTACGCCAGACAACGACACAAGGCGGTGAACGTGAAACAGAGTAAATACCAATCCAAACCACTTGATGAGCAAGGTCGTGTAACCTGGTCGGCACAAGAAAACGATGTATGGCGCCAGTTAGTCACACGGCAATTGACGTGTATTAAGGACAAGGCCTGTCAGGAATATTTAGACGGGTTACGCATGCTCGACTTGCCGCATGATACGGTACCACAGATCCCAGATGTGAATGCTGTGTTAATGCAAGAGACGGGCTGGCAAGTGGCCCCCGTGCCTGCATTGATTGATTTCGACCATTTCTTTGCCTTATTGGCGGACAAAAAATTCCCTGCGGCGACCTTTTTACGCACCAAAGAAGACTTTGATTACTTGCAAGAGCCGGATTACTTCCATGAGATTTTCGGTCACTGTGCGATGCTGACTCACCCAGCGTTCGCTGAATTTACCCATATGTATGGTCAGCTCGGTAAGCAGGCCACGCCCAAAGAGCGCGTCTATCTTGCACGCTTGTATTGGTTTACGGTCGAGTTTGGTTTACTCAGTGACGCGCAAGGCAATCGCAGTATTTATGGCGGCGGGATCTTGTCTTCGCCGGCGGAGACCGAGTACGCCTTTAATAGCGACAAAGCGGTGCGTAAGCCTTTAGAAGTGATAGATGTCATGCGCACGCCATATCGGATTGACATCATGCAACCCATTTACTTTACCATTGAGTCGATTGACGACTTATTTGCCATCAGCCAACGTGATTTGATTGCTGATGTGCATCAAGCCATGGAACTGGGCCTTCATGCGCCTTTGTTCCCGCCCAAACCGAAAAAGACAGAACAGCAAAAGGAAACGCAACATGTCTGAACTAACTGAGTTGAAATGTGAAGCCTGTAATATTGATGCCCCATTGGTCAGTGCTGAGGAAATGCCGGCGCTGCTTAAAGATATCCCACAATGGAGCAAAGTGACGCGAGATGGGATTGATCAGCTCGAACGCGAGTTTACTTTCCGCAACTTTAAGTTGGCGTGGGCGTTTGCCAACCAAGTAGCTGAGCTGGCCGAGCAAGAAGGGCACCATCCTGCTATCTTGCTGGAGTGGGGCAAAGTGACCGTGACGTGGTGGTCGCATAAGATTAAAGGCCTGCACAAAAATGATTTTATTTGTGCGGCGAAAACCGACGGCATTGCGCCTGAGTAAACCAAAAAAACGCCCCGAGATTGAACTCGGGGCGTATCTTTTTCGCTCACTTGCTATCTATCCCTGTCACGCAAGTATCAATCCTGCGAGGCTCACATCTTTCATTGGCACGTCTCGGCTATCACACTCATAGCGCAAAATAGGATAGATTTAAAAAGTGACAAGGTCACTTTATCGTGTTGAGTTTACTCTTCTTCGTCTCTTGTGTCTTTTTGTTTGGCGGCAAAATACTGCGCCAATACGTCGTCGGTGAGCTCGCCTTTTTCCTCAAGCGCTTTGAGTTTTGCCACAATCGCTTTTTGTTCGTCGAGTGACGGTAACGAATCCGGCTCGTGCTCGGGGGCATCATCAGCGAGTTGGTTTAAGATATCCATGATTTATCCTCTTAGTGTCTTTGCGGGAAGCGTAGCAAAATTCATGATTTCTCCCAAGTAAAAGGCACTATCTTGGTAGGGAAATGGACTTAACATACTCACTTTAATCAAAAAAACGATCAAAAGTCCTTCCTTTGGTCTAAGTTTGTACTAAGGGATCGTTTTGGAGGGAGTACATTGTGAGTGAGATTTTTTTTTCGTGCCAGCCGATCTTTGACGACAAGCAAAATCAGTGGGGTAGCGATTTATTATTTCGTGAAGGGTTACAAAACAAATTTCCCTCGATTGATGAAGATACCGCAACATCACGGATTTTAAGTGCCAACTTTCTATCGGGAAAGGAGCTTGATGATGATTTGCGCTATGTCGTGAGTTTCTCAGAAACGGCCTTATTAGATGAGATACCCTTTTCTATTCCTGTCGCGCGTTTGGTTCTCTATATTACGGAGACGTGCAAAGCAACGCCTGTACTGATTAAACAGCTAGAGGCCTACCGAAAAGCAGGGTTTACGATACAGGGTGACAGCGGTATGTTTACTAACCGCTGGCAGCGGCATTTGCATCTGTTTGATGTCATTTCTGTCAGTATGGCAAGCGAAGACCCGATGAGTTGGGTTGGTGTGATGTCTGATTATCCAGATATTCAGTTTCTTGCGAAGAAAGTTGAAAAAAAAGACGAGTTTATGCTGGCCAAGCAACTTGGGTTTAGTCTGTTTCAGGGCTATTTTTTTGAACAGCCGCAAATAAAAAGTCATAATGATGTGGCGCCATCCGTGATCAGCTTATTAGATGCTTGCATCGTGATTAATCGTAGTCCTCATGATATTGATGAAATCACTGACGTGATTTCTCGTGATGTCTCGTTACTCTATAAAGTTGTAACCAGTGCGAACATCCTGGCTAAATCGAAAAAAAAGCCGATCACAAACCCGAAGCAAGCGGTTGTCTATCTAGGGCTTGAGTCGTTGCGTCGGTTAATATCCTTACTCATTATGTCGAATATGAATCATCAGGAATGCTCTCATTTGCAGACATCCGCGATACTCCGTGCGATTTTTATGCAACAGGCGGCGCCAATGATAAAAGGTATGGATCCTGATGAGGCCTTTTTAGTTGGTGCCTTTTCACTGCTTGATGCTATGTTGGCAGCGCCAATGGAAGATTTAGTTGGGAAACTTGATCTCGACCAAGAAGCGAAAAATGCACTCTTGTCGCAATCAGGACGTTATGGTGAATTGTTAATGTTATGTAAGCACATTGAGCATGCCAATTGGGAGTGGGTCGGCTCAGTATGTGAGAAAATGACGTTAAAAGAACGTGCTGTACTCAAAGCTTTCGATAAAGCACGTTTTCAAACTCAGACCTTGGCTGCAACGATGCAGGTGTAAATGATGAATCAAGTAGGGATGCGGCTAGCCGTCGTTTTAATGGTATTGGCGACCTTATTACTGGGTCGTTTTCGGATACTATAATTATCACGTTGCGAAAGAGCGCCTTGAGTCAGACATGAATCAAGACATTAATTCGATTACCCAACGTTTAAAGCAGCGGTTACCAACGTTAATGTGGAACTATGACTTTAATAATGTACAAAATGATCTAGATAGTGAAATGGGATCACGCTATGTACACCGTTTAGAGTTAACCGACTCTAATGATCAGTTTCGTTATGTGACTGACTCCAAAGGTATGCGCTCTAGTGACGAGTTAAATAAAGTCATCGTTCCAATGGTTTACAATGAAACCAGCCAGTCTGTCCAGGTGGGTAAACTAATCATTTATCAAGATAGTCGTTATATTAATAGAGAGTTAAATACAGAAGTGCTCCGTACAGCGACACAAATCGTACTTTTGAATCTATTAGTGGTGTTTTTTATTTGGAAATATGCCAAGCAAATAAATCGTGCAGAGAGAAGTCGCGCATATTTGGATACCGTTATTCATAGTTATACGGATGCTTTGTTAGTGCTGGGCGAAAAACACCGCATTATTACAATCAATGAGTCGGCAAAAAAGCTTTTCGAGCTTGAGTTGGTTCCCGACGAAGCAATCAGTTTATCCACGATAATTTCTCGTGTCACGCCTAATTCTCGTGGATATTTTTCTCAAGCTCTTTACGGCTTGAATGGACGTGTTGAACGCTCCTATGAAATAGAGACCGACGAGGGCGTTCGCGTTGTACAAGTGAAATCGACCCCCATTAAAGACGAAGATCCTCGCGCACTTAATGTCGCCATTATACGTGATATCACTGAGCAACATCTGGACAAGCAAAAAGTGTCCAAAGGTGCTGAGCTTTTCTCGGCGATGAAGAGTTTACAAGATAAATTTTTGATACGTGAGGACTTTAAAAAGAGCTTTAAAGATGTGTTAGACATTCTACTCCGTATTGGTGAGAGCAATCATGGTATTATTGTTGAAGTTGGCCATCATGACGATGATGATATAGATTACAACCTCCCTTACCGTATTTTGGCACAAACGCGCCTGGTTAAAAATAACTTTATTGGTGAGGAATTTGTTCGTGGCTTAATCGAAGATATTATTGAGACGAAACAGAGCAAGCGTAGTCTGCAGATGGCAGGTGTTGCCGGTAATAACCAGAAAATGATTGTTAATGTGTTTGGCACGCCGCTCTACATGTCAAATCAAATGGTTGGTGTGGTTTGCCTTTTTGATGAGTCTACGACATACAATGAAGAGTTACAAAGCTGGATAGAGCCGATTTTATCAAGTTTGAGTTCGATGGTGCACTTTGTGCAACAGAAAGCACTGAACGATATGATTTCACGAGAAATGGCGCGAGCGAAGGAACAAGCTGAGCGCGCAAATGAATCAAAAACTAACTTCTTAGCAATGATGAGTCACGAGATTCGCACACCCATGAATGGGATTGTGGGGATGTCTAATCTATTGATGGAAACGTCGCTTACGCAACAGCAACGCTATTTTGTTGACACCCTACAGAATTCATCGACGGCATTATTAAATATTATTAATGATGTGCTCGATCTCACCAAAATAGAAGCAGGTAAAATGACGCTTAGCAAGCAGTCGGTAGATTTGGCTGAGATCGTACATGAATCTCTAAGTATATTTACGGCGAAAGCGGCTGAAAAACAATTACGTCTCCATTGCTATATCGACCCCAACATGTCATGTGACATTGAATTAGATGCGATGCGTTATAAACAAGTGATTATTAACCTTGTTGGTAATGCAGTGAAGTTCACTAAGCGCGGTCATATCTGTGTTAATCTATTTCAAACGCATGATGACAGTGGCATCACCAAGCTTGTCATGGAAGTCGAGGATACCGGAATTGGTATTCCGGAAGATCGTCATGATGCTATTTTCGAGAATTTTACGCAAGTTGATAATTCGTATTCTCGCTCTTATCAAGGAACCGGCCTGGGCTTGCCCGTCTGTCGCAAGCTTTTGCGTTTAATGGATGGGGATATTTATATACGCAGTCAAGAAAACCAAGGGACTACTTTTGTCGCGGAAGTGCCGATTAGTGTCCCTAATCCTGATTGTACGCTCTTATCAAGTTACGACTTGAGCAACGCTCTTGAGGGTTATCATATATTTTTAGTCTCTGGCGATAGAATATTGACTAAGACGCTGACTGCTTATTTACAAGGTTTTAATCTCGCGCTAACGCCATGCTCTGATGGACGAAACCTTGAACTGGGCGAACCTGAACAGACGGTCCTAATGGTCGATCAAGACAAAATGCAAGGCTGCCAGGCATTTGTCGGCAGCGTGCATAAGTGTATCGCAATCAGTCATGATGGGCATCATGATACAGGAATGGCCACGCTGACTTGTCCCATTTACCATGCTGAGCTTTATAGAGTATTGAACGAAGATGAACATACGTTAGTTGATCCAAGTCCGGATGCGAGGCAATACGACAGTATCAATTTTGATCTCAATGTCTTGGTGGCAGAGGATCATCTTGTTAACCAAGAACTTATTGATATTATTTTGGCACAACTCGGCTGCCAACGAGCGCTAGCCGTGAACGGAAAAGAAGCGCTTGAACTGCACAAAAAGACCCCTTTCGATATCATTTTGATGGATTGCCAAATGCCGGAAATGGATGGCTTTGAAGCGACTCGGCAGATCCGTGAATTCGATAAACACACGCCAATTTTAGCGGTAACAGCCAATGCGTTGTCTGGGGATGCTGAGCGATGTGTGGACGCGGGAATGAATGGGCATTTAGCTAAACCGTTTAGTAAAGATCAATTAATTGAACTGTTACTACTTTACGCTAACCCAGACTCGGTCCGTTATGGCGATGATAGCGGCGTTGAAGCTCAGCCTCAAGATGATGGAGAACCTGCCATGAGTGACTCATACCCCATTGACGTTCAGCATGTCAAAAATCAAGTAGGTGATAGTATGGAGCTAGTGACCATGCTACTTAATAAATATGTTAATAATCAAACCCAAGATTTAACCGCGCTGAAGCAAGCATTTGAACAGCAAGATGTGGGTAAAGTTAAAAAACTCGCACACAAAATGAAAGGTGCAGCAGCCATGATCGGAGCGAACGAACTGTCGAAAACGTGTCTAGAGTTGGAAAAGTCACCGCATGAAGATCTGGAATCGTTGCAGCCCTACATTCTTCCTATTGAGAAACAAACAGCATTAATTGTCGAACAAACAGCCAGTTTATCGGAAACATCTTGATACATGCTCTGGCGCTGGTTAGCATAACACTCAGTGCCGGTTAGAATGAAAAATAAAGACCCATCAAAGACCTAGGGTCTGACAGTTGCTGTCGGACTCTAGGTTTTATTGTTAAGGATAAGCTGATGATAAAGCGTTTTGTATTAGCCAGTTGCGCTGCTCTCATCCTTTTTGGGTGTGGTGAGCCAGCGATATCTTCTCCCTCAGAGACGCCAACGCGTCCTGCTAAGTTATTGACTGTGGTAACGAATGAAGAAGGATTAACCCGGGAGTTCCCCGCTCAGGTTGAAGCAGATAACAAAGCGTTACTGTCATTTCGAGTCTCAGGCGTTATTGAATCTATGCCGATAAAAGACAGGAATGGATGTCAAGAAAGGGCAGATGCTCGCGGCGCTTGATAATCAACAGTACTCACTGCAGTTAGACAAAGCGCGTGCACAATACCAGCTTGCTCAGGTTCAATTTAACCGTGCTGATCGGTTACACAATGATAAAGTTATTTCGGAGCAGCGGTTTGATGAAGCGCGTTCGGCACTAAGCGAAGCTGCGGCTGGTCTTGAACAGGCACAAACCAACCTAAATTACACCGAGCTCAAAGCGCCGTATGCAGGCACCGTGTCATTAAGAATGAAAGAGCGCAACGAGTTTACTCAAGCACAATCTCCGGTGCTGCATATTCAATCTAAAGATGTTATTAACGTGAGTTCCAGTTACCGGAGCGCTACTTTCACTATTTCGCCCAGCATCTTGATACCTTAACGCCGAGTGTTTCTTTTGACACGTATGAGCATCGCCAATTTTCGGCTCAGTTTAAAGAGATCGATACTGAAGCGGATCCAAAAACCGCGTCTTATCATGTCACGGTCAGTCTGAGTCGACCCGATGCGGTCAATGTATTACCAGGGATGGCTGCGAAAGTCCATGTCACCATACCGGCGCAATCACAGCCCCAAATCCCTGATACGGCAGTGGTGCAATCAGACTCAGGAAGTGCGGTTTGGCGGGTGAATGAAGACGGAGAGATCACCTTGGTTCCTGTCGTGCTCAAAAACGGCAAGATTACCTCTGGGCTTGACAATGGCGATGTCATTGTCGTGACGGGTGTGGGCGCACTTGAAGCCGGTGATCGAGTGAGAGCTTGGGTGAAGGAGCGAGGATTATGAGAATAAAATTAATCAAGGTGCTGCTTTGGCTTAGCGTGGTACTCGGGCTAAGCGTTATCAGTGGCTGTCAACCTGATCCGGCGTCTCATTCAGCACCTTTGCCTGTTGTTTCAACTCATACAGTCGCACAACAACAGTTGGATGAGCGGATTGCTTTCCCCGCGGTTGCCGCTGCCGCCGATAAAGCCAAGTTAGCGTTTAGGGTGCCGGGCGAAATTCAAGCCATTAATGTGCAAGCCGGGGATCGTGTGTCAAAAGGACAGGTCCTCGCCCGTCTCGAACCGACGGACTATCGCTTAGCGGTTGAAAATGCGAACGCAAAATTCGACGTTGCTAACTCACAGTATCAGCGTTCGGCACCGCTTGTTGAAAAAGGAATGCTAGCCCAGTCTCAGTTTGATGAACTAAAAGCGCAGCGACAAATTGCACAAGCAGAATTAGCCTTGGCTAATCTCCGTTTATCTTATGTCGCATTGAAAGCCCCCGCTGATGGAGTGATATCGAAAGTGAACGCAGAACCTTTCGAGACGATTGCTCCGGGACAAGGGATTATGAATATTCATGATGCGTCACGCGCTGATATTCGCGTTCAGGTCCCAGATGTTCTTTTTAGTCACAATGCCGGTGGGGATGCAGCATCTGTGCAAACACGCTTGCAACCTAAGGTCGTTACTGAGCAAGGGCAGTCATACAAAGCCACCGTCGATGAATTCACCGCAGAGCCAGATCCCAACAGTGGGGCATTCGTGGTGACGTTGACAATGCCAATGCCTGATGACCAATTCATATTGGATGGCATGCCGGTACAAGTCAGTATTGCTCGTGATGGATTAAAAATGACGCGTACAGGCCTTTCAGTCCCTATCGAAGCGATTTTCAATCAAGATGGCGATCCACTCGATCGCGATCATAGTTATGTTTGGGTCTACGATGAGGCCTCCCAAACGGTAAGCAAACGACAAGTCGAAATGGGCCGCATTCATGGGAAACAGATTGAAGTCGTAACGGGAGTTTCTATGGGTGAGCGTATCGTCGTCGGCGGTGCCAACCATCTGTCTGAAGGACAAAAAGTAGAATTGGCGTCAAAAGAGGAACAAGCATCATGAAGCAAGGTGTGGCGGGTTATTTTATTCAAAACAAGGTGATCAGTTGGATGATCACCCTGATTTTTCTTATCGGCGGCACCCTTGCATTCCTAGGATTAGGGCGCCTCGAAGATCCTGCTTTTACGATCAAAGATGCGATGATCGTCACCAGTTACCCGGGGGCGACACCGCAAAAAGTGGAGGAAGAAGTCACCTATCCACTGGAGAAAGCGGTACAACAGCTGACTTATGTTGACGAGGTGAGATCGATTTCTAGCCGAGGCCTCTCGCAAATTACAGTTAAAATGAAACCCAAATATCGTTCAGATGATTTGCCGCAAATTTGGGATGAATTGCGACGAAAGGTCCATGATGCCCGAGGCGAGTTACCGCCTGGCGTTAATCCACCTTCAGTCAAAGACGATTTTGGCGATGTATTCGGCATCTTACTTGGAGTAACTGGAGAGGGTTACAGTTACAGCGAGCTAAAAGATTATGTTGATTTTTTGCGTCGTGAGCTGGAGCTTGTTGATGGCGTGGGCAAGGTACAAGTTAGTGGGGCTCAGCAAGAACAAGTCTTTGTCGAGGTCTCAATTCAACGATTGAGTAGCCTGGGGATCTCGCCAGATACTCTGTTTAACCTGTTAGCGACCCAAAATCTGGTCAGTAACGCAGGGGCGTTGCGGGTCGGTGATGAATATATCCGTATTCACCCAACTGGCGAGTTTTCTTCTGTTGAAGAATTGGGCAGTTTGATTTTAACAGAAGCAGGTTCCGAGGGATTAATTTACCTACGTGATGTGGCGGATATTAAACGTGGATACCAAGAAGTCCCGCGTCAAATTATTGCTTACAATGGTAAGCAGGCACTCCAGGTTGGGATCTCGTTTGCTGATGGCGTCAACGTGGTTGAAGTGGGTGAAAAAGTAGATAAACGATTAGCCGAGCTGAATAGCGATCAGCCGGTAGGTATTCACGTTCATCATGTTTATAACCAACCTGACGAAGTAGATAACTCAGTCACCGGTTTTGTCTCGAGCTTGGGACAAGCGGTGGCGATCGTAATTGTGGTGCTGTTGTTCTTTATGGGTTTGCGCTCGGGCCTATTGATTGGGCTAGTGCTCTTGCTCACTGTGCTTGGCACTTTTGTGTTCATGTACTATTTCGAGATCAACCTGCAACGCGTCTCTCTTGGTGCCTTAGTGATAGCCCTTGGGATGTTAGTCGATAATGCCATTGTGGTGGTGGAGGGGATCCTTGTCGGACTAAAACGCGGGCGAACACGATTACAAGCGGCGCATGACATTGTTACACAAACGAAATGGTCGTTGTTGGGGGCGACGGTTATTGCGGTCACCGCGTTTGCCCCGATTGGTTTGTCCGAAGACGCGACAGGGGAATACTGTGGAACGCTATTTACCGTATTGCTAATTTCTTTGCTATTGAGCTGGTTTACCGCGATCACATTGACCCCTTTCTTTGCGAGCCTCTTTTTTAAAGAAACGCCTTTAGAAGAGGGCGACGAGGGAAGCGATCCCTATAATGGTATTCTTTTTGTGGTGTATAAGCGCTTTTTAACTGCGTGCATGCACCATGCTTACCTCACTTTGCTGGTGATGGTCTTAGCGCTAGGTGCGAGCGTGTATGGTTTTGGTCATCTTAAGCAGTCCTTTTTCCCTGACTCAACCACGCCTATGTTCATGGTTGATGTGTGGTTACCGGAAGGAACTGATATTCGCGCCACACAAGATACGCTTGACGAAGTGTCAAGCTGGCTCAGCGAGCAAAAAGGGGTGAACTATGTGTCTACCAGTGCTGGGCAGGGATCGCAACGTTTTATGCTGACCTACTCACCTGAGAAAAGCTATGCCGCCTACGGTGAGCTGATAGTAAGAGTAGACCAATATGAGCATGTGAAATCAACGATGGGATTGGTGCGCGAGTATGTACGTCGCCAACACCCCAATGCACAGTTAAAACTGAAACCGATTTCTTTGGGACCATCGACGGGATCTAAAATCGAGGCACGTATTATTGGCTCCGACCCCACTGAACTTCGTGCGATAGCGAAAAAAGTGGAAGCGCGGCTGCATGATGATCCCGATGCCGTCAATATTCGCCACGATTGGCGCAACCGTACCAAGGTGCTGGAACCTGAATTTAATGAAAGCCAAGCACGTCGTTATGGGATCACCAAAAAGGATGTCGACGAGCTACTGGCGATGACATTTAGTGGCAAGCGGATTGGTGTTTATCGTGATGGTACCAATTTAATGCCCATTGTTGCGCGACTGCCGGATGAAGAGCGCGTCAATATCAATACGCTTGAAGGAATGAAAATCTGGAGTCCAGCATTGCAAGATTATATTCCCTTGCAGCAGGTCATCCTGGATTATGACATGCGTTGGAAGATCCGATCATTATGCGGAAGAATCGTAAACGTATGCTAACTGTTTTGGCCGACCCTGATCCATTGCGAGAAACGACTGCCGCGACCGTATTGAGCCGTGTACGTGCCGATATTGAATCGATACCGATGCCGGATGGTTACAGCATTGAATGGGGCGGTGAGCATGAGTCTTCCAAGGAGGCGAAAGAAGGGCTGTTTAGTATTATGCCGCTTGGCTATTTGTTCATGTTCTTGGTCACTATTTTGCTATTTAACTCAGTGAAAGAGTCGGTCATTATTTGGCTAACGGTACCGCTGGCCGTCATCGGGGTGACCACTGGCTTATTGTTACTTGATACACCGTTTGGCTTTATGGCTTTACTGGGATTTTTAAGTTTAAGTGGGATGTTGATTAAAAACGGAATTGTGCTAATCGACCAGATAAATATAGAGGTTGAGAGTGGAAAACAGCGATACCAGGCCGTGGTTGATGCTGCGGTTAGTCGTGTGAGACCCGTTTGTATGACGGCAATTACAACCATTTTGGGGATGCTACCCCTACTACCTGATGTATTTTTCCGGCCTATGGCAGTGACCATCATGTTTGGTCTTGGGTTTGCTACCGTGCTGACCTTGATTGTGGTGCCGGTGTTGTATCGCATTTTCTATCAAATTCGTTATCACCCTGAATAACGATCAACCGGCATCGCTTAGCGCGGTGCTGTGTTTTTCAAAGTAAGAAAAACGCCAGCTGTGTATAACTTTAAAGTCATCCACAGAAACGGTTGATAACTCGGTGTATTACCGATGAAATCCGCAGCTTTATTGTGCTTGTATAAAGTCAATGATTTTTCAGTGATTCTTGCACCCGTATCACGGATGTCAGAATGAGTGCGCTGAGCTTTTTGTATTGTCGTTATCGCTAACGATTACTGATAAAAAGCCAGATTATCTGCTGACCGATAATCTGGTTTTTTTCTGCGTTGCCGAGGCTGTTACGGTTAAGCCGACGCGCTAATCAGTGATGTGTTTCACTGATAACGTAAGCTCAAAGGTTGCCATTGGTTCATCACCATGTAAGCTTGGACACGTTGCGACAATAGTCACCGGCTGGTTGATGCGTTCACCTGTCTCTATGGCATTGCCAATCATGGCACTGATTTTTTCGCCATCTTGGCAGGTGAAAATGACATCCCCTTCGGGACGTTTGTGGAAATCGGCTTGTACCGATTTAAACGCAAG
Organism: Salinivibrio costicola subsp. costicola ATCC 33508 = LMG 11651; assembly: GCA_000565345.1. GTDB lineage: Bacteria > Pseudomonadota > Gammaproteobacteria > Enterobacterales > Vibrionaceae > Salinivibrio > Salinivibrio costicola. The sequence continues at coordinate 13,659 of AQOF01000039.1, forward strand.
GCTAATCTTCACACCGCGCTGCTCTGCCATCGCCATCGCTAGAAAGCCGCCCGCTACATCAGCCCCTACGGCTAAAGCACCAAAATACATACTGTTCAAATGGTTTTTGGTGCGTCGACCTAGCGGAATTTTCATCGTGACATGTTTATCGTCGATCGAAAGGATCTTGGGTCGGCACCAGCCAATCATTGGGACTTTTAGGAAACCGAATAGTGATAGATGCTGATTCGCACGGGCGAGTGGAGACGAGAACATAGACACTCCTTGTTATCTGGTCTTACCTGTAACGCTACATTGATGTTTATTTGTGCGTCAACATTTTGTTAACAAACTTGCGGGCTGATGCCTTTTTTTCGCAGATAACGTAGACAGACATACATGTAATCACAGCGTCTGGATATTGGAGTGTCGAAATTTTTGGTGCGGTGTTTTTGCGTAAAGTATGATAGCATTCGCCGCCTTAAATGGCGCGTGTGCGCCTTTTGCTTTTGATTTACCTTTGGAGTGATACCTTGCAATTTGACGATTTGGGACTCGATAGACGCTTACTGTCGCTCATTGCCCACCGTGGATTTGAACAGCCAACTGATATTCAACGTCAGGCAATTCCTGTTGTGATGGCAGGGAAAGATTTGCTGGCGTCATCGAAAACGGGCTCGGGAAAAACACTGGCGTTTTTGCTGCCTGCGATGCAGCGTGTTTTGCGTTCAAAACCTCTCAGTCGTCGTGATCCTCGCGTGTTAATATTGGCACCGACTCGCGAATTGGCCAAACAAGTTTATGGCCAGTTGCGGATGCTGACCAGTGGCACGACTCATAAAGCGGCCCTCGTTCTGGGTGGCGAAAACTTCAATGAGCAAGCAAAGGTTTTTCGTCAGTCGCCAACTTTTGTGGTGGCCACTCCTGGTCGACTCGCCGATCATTTGAAACAGCGCAACGTGTCTTTATCTGGTTTAGAGATGCTGATCTTAGACGAAGCGGATCGCATGCTCGATCTTGGCTTTAAAGAACAATTGGATAGCGTGAATGCGCATGCTGAGCATAGGTTGCGCCAGACACTGATGTTCTCTGCAACGTTAGATCATCAGCAAGTGACTGAAATTGCTGCCGGTATGCTAAAGTCTCCTAAGCGAGTCGCGGTTGGTGAAGCGGAAAGACTGCACAGTGATATTGAGCAGCATTTTGTACTGTGTGATCACTTGGATCATAAGCAGGCTTTGCTTGAGCACTTGATGAAAGCCAACGTGCACAAGCAAGTCATGATCTTTACTGCCACTCGCGCAGACACGGAACGATTGGCTGAGCGATTTACACAGGCAGGGTATAAAGCGATTGCGTTGAGTGGTGAGCTAAACCAAGCATCACGTAGTCGTATTATGAATGAGTTTGAGCGCGGCTTTCATGAGGTGTTGGTCACTACCGATGTTGCGTCACGCGGTTTAGATTTGTTGAATGTGTCTTTGGTCATTAATTTTGATATGCCAAAACACGCTGAGGAATATGTGCATCGCGTGGGACGGACTGGTCGGGCAGGGCACCAAGGCCTGTCTTACTCACTGGTTGGGCCGAAAGACTGGCGAAGCTTTAAAAATATTGAAGGCTTCTTGCAACAAAAGCTTGAATTTACGGCAATAGAAGGCCTAGAGGGTAAATTTAAAGGCTTTAAAGAGAAAAAAGTCCCTAATAAAAAATTAACGCCTGGAAACCTCGGCAAAAACAGCCCAAGAAAACCACCCAGGGTCGAATCACCGAAACCTGACCCCCATGCGAATGAAGGGCCTGGAAGGAACCATGCCCAAAGG
>AQOF01000040.1 GCA_000565345.1 Salinivibrio costicola subsp. costicola ATCC 33508 = LMG 11651
ACCAGATCATCTTCACCTTTGATTTCTGCGAACCCCAAAATACAACCAAGCAAAATGGTGAACAGCTTAAAAACTTCCACATCAAGACTTGTTAGAAAGGAGTTTTCTGAGTACTTGGGTAAGTTTTACTGGAAGCCAGTTTTTTACAGCAGAAGTTATTGTCTGGTTAGTTGCGGAGGTGCGCCACTTGAGATCGTGAAGCAATACCTAGATCAGCAAAAAGGGTTTGATTAAAGCCACCACTTCGTGGTGGTGCGTCTTTCACCACCACCTAAATTAATTTCGCTTAGGCTCATTAGATTTAGATGGAGCACTTGGCGCTTTCGGGTAGAAGAAGAGCAACGAATCACAGGCTATTAATACAGGTATCTGACTGAGAAAATCAAGCGGTTTTGCTCTAAACCATTAGCACGCCAGGTTGCGCCGAGAGATAACGCTTCTGTTGAGTGAAAACGACCACCAATTTCGACAAGGCTGGTGCTATCGTCTTGGTCAAAAATAATCGAACCGACATAAAGATTCGTCTCAAAGGGCGGTGCGATCCAGGCTCGCATACCACCACCGATGACCGTCGCCAAATCGCCGGCATCATGCCTGTCATCCTCTGGGCGTCTAAACCACGCACCTTCAAGTTCGCCGTATAAATCAACAAATTCGTTAATAGGAGCATGAAAACCAACCCCGCCAGAGGTATACCAGTCCCCTTCAAATTGCGTATTCCCTTTCGTACGACAAAATGCGCCCCTTCGGTAAACGCAAAACGTGCTAAACCACCCAGCCCACTAGGATTGCCTAATGCATTGACTTGAATATGGTTATAGTCAAAATTGGTCGCTTGGGCGGTTGGAGCCCAAAGGCATATCCCCAAGAGTGCGCTAGTGGTTAGGCGTGTGATCACGTCATTTACTCCTTTTATATTTAATGATCAGTGTAATAGCTTCTGTATGACAAGTGCAATAACGAGGTTGTGTTTGCAGTGGGAATTCTCTTGTCGTGCACCGCAACGGAAATACTGCCTATTTATCCCTGTCAATTTTTTTAAAACATTGATGACTGTTTTCTCTGTAAAAAAATATTTGCACACGCAGAGATGTCAGGTTAGCGTAGACGTGTACCACAAGAACGTAAGCCCATCAGTGGCCGCATTAGCGCGTAAAACGATAAAAGCAAACACAGGACAAGCCCATGAGTGTACACCCAACGGATGACGTAAGAATCCAGCAAATAAAAGAACTTCTTCCGCCGATTGCTGTATTGGAAAAGTTCCCCGCAACAGAGGCGGCAGAGCAGACCGTCGTAAACGCCCGTCAGGCGATTCACCGAGTGTTAAACGACGATGATGATCGCTTGGTGGTTGTGGTTGGCCCTTGCTCGATTCACGATCCAGATGCCGCGCGAGACTACGCACGTCAACTTAAGCAATTACGTGAAACCTTAAGTGAGGATCTCGAAGTTGTCATGCGGGTTTATTTTGAAAAACCACGCACTACCGTTGGATGGAAAGGTCTGATTAATGACCCTTATTTGGACAATAGTTTTAAAATTAATGATGGCTTACGCTTAGGGCGCAAACTGCTCCTCGATATCGCCGATACTGGCTTACCTGCAGCGGGTGAGTTTCTCGATATGATTACCCCACAATATATGGCGGATTTGATTAGCTGGGGAGCAATCGGGGCGCGAACGACAGAATCTCAGGTGCATCGTGAGCTAGCGTCAGGCCTGTCTTGTCCGGTGGGGTTTAAAAATGGAACGGATGGCAATATAAAAATTGCCACGGATGCGATTCGCTCTGCCAGTGCCCCTCATCAATTTCTGTCTGTGACCAAGTATGGCCATTCAGCGATTGTCGCGACGGCCGGTAATGAGGACTGCCATTTGATTTTACGCGGGGGCAAAGTGCCAAATTACAGTGCCGGAGACGTAGATCAGATTTGCAGCGCGTTGACGGGCGCGGGACTGCGTCAAAAAGTAATGATAGATTTAAGTCATGCAAACAGCAGCAAACAGTATCAAAAACAAAAAGACGTCTGTGAAGATATCGCGGGCCAAATCGCCGCTGGGAATCAGGCGATTTTCGGTGTGATGATTGAAAGCCACCTGGTCGAAGGTCGACAAGATTTAACGGATGGTCAGTCGCTTACCTATGGTCAAAGCATCACAGACGGCTGCATTGGTTGGGATGATACCGAGAAGGCGCTACACCAGTTGGCAGCAGCTGTTCGAGCGCGTCGAGAAAAAGCGGCTCGTCTTAGTGAGTCTGTCTAATTGGCTTGTTCGCCGAGGAAAAATGTTCGTCGATAAAAAAAGCCCCCAGCGTTTGGGGGCTTACTCTTAACGACCAAGGTTAGCGGCTAGCGCTAGCCGTCTCTATCTCTTTATTTTTGAAAAATCGCTTGGAATTCGCGTTTCAAGCCCGGCTTTAAGCGTGCTTGTTTAAGCTGTTTAGCTAAATCTTTGACACAAGAGCTAAGTACATCGTCGAGTACTTGGGCTTTGTAGTTTTCTTTCGCCTCGTCAGACATATCACTTAAGTCGACTTTCTCGAGCTCGCTCAGCGCATCGATGCCGGCATAGCTTTGGCTAATCGCAACGAGCGCATGAAATTGGTCATAGTTATCGAGAATATTTTGTGCGCTGGCAGGCAGTATTTCCCACGCTTCTTTGACACTTGAACTAGAAGCATCATGGACAGATGCGATCATTGCGTACATGGCCTCAGGCGCTTGCTCATAGCGAATCACGCACTGCAGCTCTGGGGAGAAGCTTTCAAAACTGACTTGTGTTGGGTTTGCATCGGTATCAGACATACACCGATTCTCCTTATGATTTTTTAGATGAGGAAGAGCGTGTTTTATGATCGGTGTGGTGCGCGTCCGGATCCTGTTTGATCTCAGCACGATTCTGTTCAGGCAGTGGGACAACGGTATCCGTTAACAAGGTAGCTCGGTTTTCGCCGGCGAGTAGGCCGCCTTTTTCAATAGTTAATTGTTCGGTGTTAAGTACGCCTTTCATTTTTCCTTGTGAAAGGATATCGATGGCATCGGCATCACACTGACCTTCGATTAACCCATTGATAGTGATATGTTTAGCGTGAATGGTACCGCGAAAATGGCCAGAAGCAGAAATAACAACAGCATTGGCTTGAGTAATATTTCCCTCTCCAAACCCATCAATTTGAATGTCACCTTCAAGATCGATATCACCCACCACTTTGCAGTTTTTGGCAATGATAGATAACCCATGATTTGGATGAGATTTTGAACTAAACAGGCCCATGTCGTGCTCTCCACATACTTCATTTCGTCAAAGTATACCATTAGCCACGCTTTGATGGAGGATGATCGGCGGATAAGCGCGTGATAAAGATGTGATCCCGCTACCAGTGTTCGGGGTTGCTGAGTGGCTCGTGTGTTCCCTAAGGCAGTGAACAGCGATTGCTTGCATCACCGTCAATTGATATAAAGCCAATCATTTAGCCGAATAGAGACATCAACTATGTCCATCTCTACTATGTCAATACAGCTTTCCCCATACCAACAGCGTGTTATTGGCTGCTTGCTTGAAAAAGAAGTCACGACGCCAGATCACTATCCGCTGACTTTAAATGCGCTGACCACCGCAGTGAATCAGAAAAGCAATCGCGATCCTGTTTACGATATGTCGGACTCAGACGTGCTGGATGTTATCCATCAGTTGGAAGAAGCAAGGCTTGTCAGCCCGCAAGAGGGGAGCGGAAGTCGTGTGACAAAATACCAGCATCGGTTTTGTAACACAACATTTGGTGACTTGACGTTTAGTGAACAGCAAAAAGCCATTATTTGTGTACTGTTACTGCGTGGCGCGCAAACACCCGGAGAACTAAGAACTCGAACGCAACGTTTGTGCGCCTTTGATGACATGGCGGACGTCGAAGCAACACTGACAAGCATGGTTGAGCAACAGTGGGTGCAAAAATTACCCCGTGAAGCGGGTAAGCGAGAATCACGGTACAGGCATTTGTTTACCGATGCGTCTATTGATTCGTTGATGCATTCAGAGGATGAATCAGAAGCGGTTGGCGCGTCTGATAACGTCTCCCTTTCTCAACGTGTCACGGCACTCGAGCAAGAGGTATCAGAGCTACGTCAACTGTTAGGTACACTGTTGGGGCAGTAATTGAGCATGGACACGCCTTGGTTTGTGTATTTGATTCGAACGCGTCAAGGCCACTTGTATTGCGGTGTTACCACTAACGTTTCTCGTCGTTTCGCACAGCATTCAGCCGGAAAAGGCGCCCGAGCATTGCGAGGTAAAGGTCCACTATTATTGGCGTGGCAATCAGAGCCCATGGAAAAACGGGCTGCGATGCAACGCGAATGGGAGATTAAACAGTGGCCTAAGGAACGTAAAGAAGCGTTATGCCTTCAGCAATAGCACGTCGCTTTGATTCTCTTAAATTGTACAAATAAAAAAATTTGTACAATTTTGATCTATCCTCTACCTTTACTTGTACAAGATAATATAAATGTACAAGTGCGGCACCCGTCGCACAGTGAGTGTAGAGGTAAGGCATGTCGTTTCCAGTTGGTGTAAGCGCCTGTGTGATCGGTGAAAAAGTCCGCTTTGACAGTGGCCATAAGCGGAGCACATTCGTCACGAAAGAGTTAGGTCCTTATGTGGATTTCGTGCCCGTGTGCCCTGAAGTGGGGATTGGTCTTCCTGTTCCCCGTCCGGCGATTAGGCTGGTCGATAAAGGCGATCTTTCTGTAAAGCTTGTTGAAACCAAGGATCAACAAAAAGACTACACGGATAAAATGATCGCGTTTAGTGAGCGTAAAGCGGAAGAGCTGGAACACAAAGCACTCCGCGGATACATCGTCTGCGCAAAGTCACCAACGTGTGGCATGGAGCGGGTCAAAGTGTATCGCGAAAATGGCTACGCCTCTGATATTTCAGGGGTTGGCTTGTACACGCAAGCACTGATGGCGCAGATGCCTTGGCTACCGATAGAAGAAGATGGTCGCCTTAATGATCCTATCTTAAAAGAGAATTTCGTGTTCCGTTTGTTCGCGCTCGATGATCTCTATAAAAGTGTTGAAGGTGGCGTCACTAAAAAAGCTCTAGTTGATTTTCATTCCCGATATAAATTGGTGTTGATGGCACACTCGCCCGAACGTTATCGCGAGTTAGGGCGTTTTATGGCGAACATTGGGCATTACGATATCGATACATTCTTTGAACAGTATCGGACCGCTTTTATGCAGGCGATTGCCATTCGCGCTACCCGTAAAAAGCACACCAATGTGCTAATGCACCTACAAGGTTATTTTAAAAATAATCTCGATAAAGGCCAAAAAGCAGAATTGGCGAACCTTATCCACGCCTATCGTCAAGGCACCATGCCATTACTGGCGCCTTTGACCTTAATTTCACATCATTTACATAATCATCCCGACGATTATCTGGCCAATCAAGTCTATCTCAAGCCATACCCCGACGCACTGAGGTTACGTTATGGCTTGTGAGGGATCCCACACACTCACTATTAGTCAGGTCGCAGAGCAAACGGGCGTTAATCCTGTGACCTTACGCGCTTGGCAGCGTCGTTATGGCTTATTGTCACCAGCAAGAACCGCAAAAGGCCACCGTTTATACAGTGACGATGACGTCAGCACGATTGCGAGCATTCTTCAGTGGTTAGACAAAGGTGTGCCAATTAGCAAGGTGAAACCTTTGTTGGTGCAAACGTCCGCATCTATCGATGTCCAAGACAACGGTGTCGCTCGAGATTTGATCGATTGTATTCATACGTTCTCGGTGAGGCGCCTTAGCCAAAGTTTGGACCAACTCTTCAAAGAGTATCCCTTTTACTGGTTGGTCGAACATGTCATGACACCCGTCGATCAATGGCTCAGTCATCACGATGGAGCGGTCAGTATGCTACAGCGTGATCTTTGGCAAACCACGGTGATTGAACAGTGCCGGTCGGTGATCGCCGCGAATGCCAAGAGAAACACGCGAGCAACTTGTTGGTTGGTATCGCTCAACCCAACCAGTGAGTATCAACGTTTGTTAATGGCGGTAGCTCTTCACGAAAAAGGTTACAACGTCACTATACTTTCACAGGCACACAGCCAGTTAAGTTTGATTTTAGAGGTCATGCGCGAGCAGCAAATTAAAACACTGGCGGTGATGGCAAACCATCGACTTGATCGTACGCAGCTTAACCAACTACGTCTTTGTCTGTCGCAAAATGAGATTGAGGTGGTGAGCCAGGCATTCATTTACTCCGTACACGGTGACGAGCTCGAGGATTTGAGGGAGAACAAGACGTTATGCATTTAGTTTGGTTTCGGCGCGATTTACGTGTGTTAGACAACTTGGCGTTGAGTGCCGCGAGTGCGTCATCTAGCCTGTTGTCGGGATTTTTATCGAAACACCACAGCAGTGGGCTGAGCACCAGCTTGCACCCACACAAGCCGGACTTATTCAAGCACGGCTCGAAGCGCTGCGTGAGGAGCTAAAAGCACTCAACATCCCATTAGTGGTTGAACGGGCGAATGATTTTACTGAGGCGGCGCGTACAGTGGCAGAGTATGCCACACAAACAGATGCACAAGCGGTATTCGCCAATCATGAGTACGAGCTCAATGAAGTCAAACGAGATGAACGCGTGCAGGCTGATTTAGCTGCCCGAGGGATTGCTTGGCATACCTATGCCGATCGCAATTTATTTGCCCCTGGAACGATAAAGTCAGGCAAGGGAGAAGCATACAAAGTGTTTACCCCGTTTAAAAAAGCGTGCTTGCGCGCGCTTGATAACTTGGACTTATCGCCCCGTAGAGCGCCGTCTGTGCGAGAAGAAACATCTGTGGTGAGAGACATCTTTTCTCAACTCGCCCCGATTGAGTTTGTCTACCCAACCGTAGATGTCTCTGCGTGGGCGAGTGACGAAAAAGGGATCCTTGATTGTTTGCGCGAATACTGTCGCGAGCGAGCGGCAGATTACAAAAAGCACCGTGACTTTCCTGCTATGGATGGCACCAGTCAGCTTTCCCCTTATCTCGCCATCGGCGCCTTGTCACCACGACAATGCTTAGCCCGACTTCAGGCGGAAAACGGCGATTGGCGTGAGCCCGATACCGGCGCTGCTACCTGGTTGTCTGAGCTTATTTGGCGAGATTTTTATCAAGAAGTCAGCGCGCAGAACCCTGCAATTAGCAAGCGGCAGTGTTTTTTAAGCTGGGGAGAGTCGGTGGTCTGGGAAAACGACTCAACCTTGTTTGAGGCGTGGAAAAACGGAAAAACGGGTTATCCGATTGTCGATGCCGCCATGCAGCAACTGAATCAAACCGGCTGGATGCACAACCGCTTACGAATGATCGTGGCGAGCTTTTTAACCAAAGATTTGCTGATCGACTGGCGCTGGGGCGAAGACTATTTTATGTCCAAACTGATTGATGGCGATTTTGCATCAAACAATGGCGGTTGGCAGTGGTCGGCATCTGTCGGCACCGATGCGCAGCCTTACTTCCGGATTTTTAACCCAACAACACAAGGAGAGCGGTTTGATAGTGATGGCCGTTTTATCCGCCGCTGGATTCCGGCTTTAAAATCGGTGCCTGGCAAGCATGTTCATCAACCTTGGCAATGGGCAGAAAAGTACGCTCAATCAATAGATTATCCACGACCTGTGGTTGATCACGCGAAACAAAGAAAGAAAGCGTTAGCCTTATTTGAAGCGGCTAAAAACCAGCCTCAGGAGTCGTTTTAATGGCACATAATGATACACAAGCCGGAGTGAAGCAGTTTGTGTCTATTTATAAGGCATTAAACAAACGTAACTTAACGTCATTAGAAACTCTTTATCATCCAGAGATCGTGTTTCGTGACCCGGCACATGAGATTGTCGGACTGGCAGCTTCATTCAGTATTTTACTGTGCTTTATGAGAATGTTACTGACTGTCAATTTGTTATTCATCACACCACGGTCGAAGACGATGACGCATTTGTCACCTGGACCATGACACTCTCGCATCCAAAGTTAGAAAAAGGCAAAGCGCGTCAGGTTCAAGGTTGCTCTCACTTGCGCTTTAGCGAGGGCAAAATTATCCGTCATCGTGACTACTTTGACATGGGTGAAATGCTATATGAAGCATTGCCTGTTCTCGGGCGCTTACTGAAACAGATTAAAACGAGGTTAGGACAATGAAACACGTAGTGATCACAGGCGCCACCTCTGGCATTGGCGAACAGTTGGCTCGAGATTATGCGCGACAAGGCTGGCAAGTCACCGCGTGTGGGCGCAATCAAGACAAACTGTCTGCAATGGCAAATGATCATGCCTCACTCACCCCCTTGGCGTTTGACGCGACCGACAGTGAACAAACATATCAGGCATTGGGCAACCTCAGTATGGTGCCAGATTTGATCATTTTAAACGCGGGAACCTGCGAATATATCGATCAAGGTCGGATCGATGTGTCGTTGTTTAAGCGCGTGTTTGATATCAATGTCTTTGGTGTGCTCAATTGTATTGAAGCATTACAAGCGGGTTTTAGTGATGCGACCCATCTTGCGATCGTGGGTTCCTCTGCCAGTTACATGCCGCTACCCCGAGCAGAAGCTTATGGCGCCTCCAAAGCGGCGATTAGCTATATCGCCAATACGTTATCCGCCGATCTTGCTCAGCAAGGAGTGACAGTGTCACTTGTTTCTCCTGGTTTCGTGGAAACCCCGCTCACGGACAAAAATGACTTTGCTATGCCGATGCGAGTCAGTGTTAAACAAGCCTCAGCAGCGATCCAGTCTGGATTAGCCAAAGGCAAGACAGAAGTGCATTTCCCACGAAAATTCACGTTTATTCTTAAATTTTTAGCGCTACTGCCTATGTCTTGGCAGATAGCCCTTGCTCGACGTATGACAAGGAACTAAACCATGAAAATTGCCATTATTGGTTCGGGCATTGCCGGGTTAACGTGCGCCCATTACCTTAACAAACAACATGATATTCAGTTATTTGAAGCGAATGACTACCTCGGTGGTCACACGGCGACCGTTGATATTGAGGTCGAAAGTGGTCAATACGCGATTGATACCGGCTTTATCGTCTTTAATGACAGAACTTATCCAAATTATGAGCGCTTGCTCAATGACATCGGGGTTGGACGTCAGCCTTCACAAATGAGTTTTAGTGTGCGCAACGATGCAAACGGCTTAGAATATAACGGTCACAGCTTGTCGTCGTTGTTTGCGCAAAAACGCAATATCGTTAATGTACGTTTTTATCGCTTTCTGGCCGAAATCATGCGCTTTAATCGTCTCGCACGTGACGCTTACGCAGCGAAAGATAGCGCCTCGTCTTCATCATTGAATACCTTAGGGGATTTCCTTAACCAACATGGGTTCAGTGATTATTTTTGTCAAAACTATATCTTACCGATGGGGGCGGCCATTTGGTCGTCAACGCTGTCGGATATGCGTGGATTTCCATTAGCCTTTTTCCTACGGTTTTTCCAAAATCATGGTTTGTTAGATGTAACGAATCGACCGCAGTGGTATGTGATACCAGGTGGCTCACGCGAATACGTGAAAAAACTGACACCGGCTTTTGCCGATAAAATTCATCTCAATACGCCGGTAAAACAGGTTCGACGTGATCAAGGCGCGGTCTATGTCACCACGGATAAGGGCGAGCAGGTGTTTGATCAGGTGGTATTCGCGTGTCATAGCGATCAAGCGCTTGCTATGTTAGCCGATCCCAGTGATGCAGAGCGTGACGTTCTCGGCGCCATTCCTTATCAAGATAATGAAGTGGTGCTACATACGGATACCTCTCTGTTACCTAAGCGACAAGGTGCATGGGCGAGCTGGAATTATCATTTGCCCTTGTCAGAAGAAATAGACACGGATCCGGCAGCTTTGACCTACAATATGAATATATTGCAATCAATTCAGTCGCCTGAGACGTTTTGTGTCACGCTCAATCAAACACACAGAATAGAACCCAGCAAGATTTTACGTCGTTTTGTGTATGCACACCCAGTGTTTAATACCGAGAGCGTCGCAGCACAGCAAAAGCGTCATCAGATTAATGGCCAACAGCAAAGCTGGTTTTGTGGCGCGTATTGGTATAACGGTTTTCATGAAGATGGGGTTAAAAGTGCACTTGACGTGGTGGAGGGCATCAATTCGTGACTGAGTCGGTTGTAACTTTGAATAGCGGTTTGTATGTCGGCCAGGTCCGGCATCGGCGCTATACACCGATCAAACATACGTTCACGTATCCTGTTTTTATGCCGTTGATTGACCTAGACGAACTGGCATTACTGTCGTCACAGGTTACGGGGTTCCGGCTGGGTAAATGGGGCTGGGCGGCCTTTGATTATCGAGACTATTTAGATGGGCGAGAAGATACCAAAGCGGCGTGTCTTGACAAGGTATACACACTCACGGGCGAGCGCATAGAAGGAAAAGTTTATGCGCTGTGTCAGCTGCGTTATCTCGGCGTGTATTTTAGTCCGGCGAATTTTTACTACGTCTATGATCACGACAATAACTGGCGCTACGTGCTTGCAGAAGTCAGTAACACCCCTTGGGGCGAACGCCACTATTACGCGGTTCCGGCCGGTACGCGTTGGGAAAATGATAAAGCGTTTCATGTGTCGCCGTTCAACCCAATAGAACAACGCTATCATTGGCGTCTTCGTCCGCCCCGCGAGCGCGTGCACTTGCATCTTGAAGCGCACCGCGAAGCCAAGGAGTTTGACGCGACACTTGGCCTACAACGACGGCCTTTTACCTCAAAAACATTGGGTAAGTTATTGATCCGGACACCGATAGAGACAGTAAAAATTCTCATTGGTATTTATTGGCAAGCGCTCAAACTTTGGATAAAGGGCGCACCGTTTTATCCGCACCCGGGTGCGAAGAAGGAGTAATTATGTCTGTAACGGACGTACCTCAAAGTCAACGCACATTGACGCGTAAAGAGCATTACGCGAAGCAGTTGGTTTATACGTTAATGGCACACGTCAAAGATGCTTCCATTTCGCTCGTTGATGAGCAGGGTCAGACCTTGCAGTGCGGAGATCCTCAGGCACAATTACATGCATCAGTCTTAGTCCATGATCCACGTTTTTATACTCGGATTTTGACCGGTGGCAGTATTGCAGCCGCCGAAGCTTATATTGAAGGCTGGTGGGAATCGCCCAGTCTAACCGACGTGATTCGGGTCTTTGCTCGTAATTTGCCGGCGATTGATCGGATAGAAAAGCACACGGGTTGGTTGGTGAGCCTCGGTCATAAACTGGCACATTGGCGCAATCGTAACGAGAAAGACACAGCACGCCGCAATATTGCCGCGCATTATGATCTTGGCAACGATCTGTATCGTCACTTTCTCGATGATCAAATGCTGTATTCCAGTGGGATTTATCCGGAAAAGGAAGCCTCACTAGAAGCCGCGCAAATCGAAAAAATGGATCGTCTCTGCCGACAACTGTCGCTAACGCCTGATGATCACCTGATCGAAATTGGCACAGGTTGGGGTGGCATGGCGATCTATGCCGCAAAGCATTACGGCTGTCGCGTTACTACCACCACCATCTCGGAAGAACAGCATGCTTGGGCACAGGCGTGTATTGCACGAGAGGGGTTAGATAATCAGATCACATTGCTTAAAGAGGATTACCGCGATCTGACCGGCGAGTACGACAAACTTGTCTCGATAGAGATGATTGAAGCGGTAGGCAAAGAATACCTAGATACCTTTGTGCGGAAGTGTCAGTCACTACTCAAGCCGAGTGGTTTGATGGCGATTCAAGCGATTACAATAGCGGATCAACGTTATGACCATTACAGTCGCAATGTCGATTTTATTCAAAAGCACATTTTCCCGGGAGGGTTTTTGCCCTCGGTAAACGTCTTACTTGATCACTTCACCGCCCAAACGGACTTTGTGATGCGGGATTTAAAAGACATTGGTTTGGATTACGCGCAAACGCTAGCTGACTGGCATACCCGGTTTAATCAACAAGCAGAGACCTTGCGGGAATACGGATACGACGATCGTTTTGCGCGCCTGTGGCGTTTTTATTTTTGCTATTGCGAAGGCGGCTTTAGAGAGCGAACCATCAGTGCAGTCCAGCTGTTGCTCAGTCGTCCGGCTTGGCGAGAGGCCTAAATAATGCGTTTTGTGTTGATCTCTTTATTGTTCAACGTGTACTGGTTTTCGGCGGCTATCGGGCCGCCGAGTTTACAATGGTTGATGGGAGCGATGTTACTGGCTGCGATCGCCTATGATCGTACCGTGATCGCTGGGATCTTAACCCTTGCCCCATTAGGCATCATTGGTGACAGTGTGATGCTGTATACGCAGTGGTTAGCTGTCGACACCAGCTCACTGATCATGCCTTCTTGGCTTATTTTACTTTGGTTGGGTTTTTGCGCCTTTGCGTGGCTTATGCGTGAACTCGTGCTCGCTCGGCCAATTTGGTTGATCACATGCATTGGCAGTGTGGGGGGAGCAAGCAGTTATCTCGCGGGAGAGCGACTCGGTGCATTATCATTCCCGCAATCCTTTTGGATAACGGGCGTGGTATTACTCGGCGTTTGGGCGATATACAGTGTGTTATTCGTTGTCTTAATGCGTTGGTTACAACACAAAGTAGAGGCGCGAATGGCGGCAACAAGGGGACAACAATGACAGGATGGAAAGTACTTATTGCCAGCCTCATTCTCACCATGGCAACTTCCGTGCAAGCTGAGCAGCCAACGACCGGCGGCTCGATGGCCTGGCAGCAATGGCCCGAAGTGGGGGAAGCGACCTTAACTTGGGGCTGGTGGACGATTTATCAATCGTCATTACGCACGCCATCAGGCGATTACGAACCACCATTACCTCATGCTCTGGTGATCACGTATGCCCGTGATATTAGCGACGAGCGCTTGATGAAAGCCACTAACGACCAATGGGCGCATTTAGGTTATTCGGCTTCACAACGTGAACGCTGGCAAACTGCGCTTAATGATGCGTGGGGCGATATTGCCGAAGACGATCGACTTGCGTTTGTTCGCTACAAGGACAAAGGCGTTTTCCATTATCAATCTCAAGGGCAAGATTGGCGCACCACATTAGTGATCGATGACACAGATCTAGCCGACGCCTTTTTAGCTATCTGGTTATCAGAAAACACAGAGTACCCCGATCATCGGCGCGCATTATTAGGAGAAGCATCATGACAAAGTGGACCCGCAGTTTTAACCGGGCATGCCTTATCCTTGCAAGCGTTATCATGCTTGCTGCTTGTTCGGCGGATATCGATGATTATCAAGATCGTGAGCCGGCGTTCAACATGTTCGAGTATTTTGATGGACATACCAAAGCGTGGGGCATGGTCCAAGACTTTACAGGGGAGCAAACCCGCCGCTTCGAAGTGGATATTGAGGGAACGGTCGACGGTGATACGCTCACATTGGATGAATCGTTTATCTATGCGGACGGAGAAACCCAAACGCGCGTATGGACGATTACGCGTCATCAAGATGGTACTTATACGGGGACGGCTGGCGATATCGTCGGCGAGGCAAGGGGGGTCGTTGCGGGTAATGCCCTGAATTGGCGCTATGATTTAGTGGTGCCTGTTGGCGAAAGTGAATATCAGTTCCACTTTGATGACTGGATGTTTCGTCAAGATGATGATCATCTCTTTAACGTGACCTCGATGCGAAAATGGGGCATTGAAGTGGGCAAAGTGACGCTGTTTTTCCAACGCGTCGAACAATAAGTGTGTTTGAGGCGTTATCCAACGCCTCTAGCTAGCCCGATGGCACGCTGAATAACCCAACGGAGCAGTTTAGGGATCGGCGTATTCAGCTCATTTTCTGTATAAGCAATAATGGCCAGGGCGGCATCGGGTTTTGCGTAGCGCTTTAACGCTTTGGCGATGATACGCTTATCGTTCATGTGCGGCTGCTGGCTCGCCACGCCAGCCATCTCGCGAAACAACGGCTCATAGCCATTGTTATATAAATAATGCTCAATATCTCTATCGGGCAGTACCGTCAGTCTTGCTCCTTCGGGCTGATGCTCGATTTGTCCTCGCGCGGTGGCTGCGTACTTCTTTCCTGCCATATCACCATCGGCGACAAGGTGCCATTCAATGCCCAGTGCCTTGGCGGTCTTGATGAGTGGCCTAAGTCCGCTTTGTGCAAACTCAATTAAATGGACACCTTCCGCTGCAAAGTCATAACCTTGTAATCGTGCAAGCTCATTAAATAGCCAGATTTCAGTTTCACCTTCAACCAATAACCAGCAGCGTGCGAACAGTGCGCTGGGACGATGAAAGCGAACGTGGAACGTGACACGCCGACGTTCATCTTGCGTCAGTAGATGAGAAGGGACTTGATGGCTACGTGTTTCCGTGGGATGGCGTACAAGCCGGCGAATATGATCGAGCTGAACGCCAGCCAACAAATCACCGCTATTGGTGGTCAACAGTTTTTGCATGGGCATGAGTTGGATGAGGCGCCATGCCTGATTTAAAAGTGTGGGGTGTAGCCGACCTTCAGGATCTTCAAACAACATAATAGGTCGGGCATTGCGTTTGAGTTGTTTCGGGCCACGCGCCCGCACAAATGCACTCAGTAACCCCATTAATACGAGCCGGCTTTGGTTGGATGTATTGGCGGCAACCGCTTCTAAGGGGTGCATTTGATTATGGGTAATCGACAGTGCGCCAGGAGCATGAATGGGATAGGGGGCGCGGCTATGCTCGTCAGCGGCAAAATAGTGATCGAGTAGCTGACGCATTGCATGCAGACCACTTTTGATTTCCCCTTTGTTAACGTGCCCAGGCATCATTAATAAACGGCGATAGGTATTATCTAAACGTTGCTCAACCCGCGTATTGTCTTTATTGACCATTTGCCCAGGTACCCGCATACGTCGGGCATCACGTACCCTAACAACGGGGTGGATCTGCATTAAATGGCTTGCGAGCGCATCGTTGTCGATCTTTTCAATTATCTCTCCCTGACAAGACAAGAATACACGTTGTACCGAAACTTTACTTTCTTGCATGGTCGCGTTCAGACAGTAATCTAAAGTTCGGCAACCGGCATTTTCACCGTTCCAGAGCGGCTTAAAACGACGATAACGGCGAGCTTTATGCTCTCCTGGAAAACTTTCCTGCCAACGGAGAATAATCTGAAATTGTTGTTCTGGTGCGACGCCAAGGGCATGGTCAACATGAAAGTCAGAGCGTTTAAACTGAGGTTTATCGCCACTGGGATGGAGTGCGAGCTCCAGTGCATCCAAAAGAGACGATTTCCCCCATGCGTTTTCGCCGATCAACACGGTGAGTTCATCGACTTGGAGTGATAGGCGTCGGATGCCACGGAAGCCTGCAATTTCTATACGGTCTAATCTCATTGTCACCTCTGTTTTAGAGTATGACACCTTGACGAAAAAGGAAACGAAATCGATGGTTATTTTGTGCTATATGCCTGATTTATCGTGACTAACACATAATGCTTCCTCACGAGTGATTGCCCTTCGATTTACCATAGGGTGGCAAGGTAAACCCTGATATAGTGTGTAGATCTGTTACGTGCCCTTTTTAGGGTGATCATCGAGAGAAAATTATGTTGTCGTTTGAAGCCTTACACGTTCTTGATGCCATTGAGCGAAAAGGCAGTTTTGCTGCTGCCGCTGAGTCGTTGAATCGTGCGCCCTCATCGCTGAGCTATCAAGTACAAAAGCTTGAAGACGAACTTGGGTTAGTGATTTTTGATCGTTCAGGCCACCGTGCGACGTTTACTGATGCCGGCCATTTATTGGTTGAGCGAGGGCGCATGTTGTTAAAAGCGGCAGATGAAATGGTGGCGGATGCTGCATCATTGGCTCACGGCTGGGAGTTGGAAATTTGTCTTGCCTACGACGGATTGTTTAAGAGCGACTTCTTTTTTCCGCTGATCGAGCGTTTAGCTAAAAAGAGTAGTACACGGCTGAAACTGTCTGAGCAAATACTAGCAGGCTGTTGGGAGGCGTTAGCACAAGAGCGCGCAGATGTACTGATTGCGCCGATCCCCGATACTGTGCCTCAAGGGATAAAAGTACAGCCGTTGGGAGAAATGAGTGCCTATTGGGTTGCCGCTCCCGACCATCCGATACATAAAGAAGCGCGCCCGGTGGAACCCGATGTTCGCGCCAAATACCGTGGCGTCGCGGTTGCTGACACGGCACGAGGTATGCAGCCGAAAACCTATAATGTGCTGGAAAATCAACCACGCTTAACCGTCAGTTCCATGCATGACAAATATACGGCTATTTTGAATGGCCAAGGCATCGGGACGTTGCCCTGGTTTTGGGTCCAAGACGATCTCAACGCCGGACGTTTAAAACGCCTAAAAGGGGGAGAGCCGTTTCAGCTCAAGTTCGGAGTAGCCTGGAAGCGCAATCGAATGGGCAATGCTAAATCCTGGTTAGTCAGGCAGTTGCCCAATTTACTTGCGCCTTACATGCAAGCAGGCGACATACCGATTAATAAGTCTTCGTCTTGAATGAAGAAGGCGCTGGATTGAATTGACCAGCTTTGGTCGCACGTTGTCTTCGCTTACGCATTGGATGATAACGGCAGTTGCATATCGACGATGCCATCGGCCATTTGCACATCAATACTAAAACCACATTTTTGTGCCAACGTTATCATCCCTCGGTTATTGGGCATGGTCATCCCGGTGATTCGTGATAGGCCTGCCTGGCGGCCATAGTTAATAATGGTGTTCATAAGCACACTGCCGAGACCAACACCCTTTAAATCAGAACGGACTAAGACCGCAAATTCGGCGTCTGTATTTTGAGGATCGGCCAATAAACGCGCGACTCCCCAGATTTCTTCTCTCCCGGAAGATAGTTGGAACGTGGCCACTATCGCCATTTCACGGTCATAGTCAATTTGAGTCAAATTCGCCAACGCCTCATGATTTAGCTCGCCAACGTCAGAGAAAAAGCGGCGGTATAGATCCTCTTCAGACACTTTTTCGACAAAGGCCTTATGCGTTGGCTCATCTTCGGGAAGAATAGGACGCAGCAGAATGGTTTGTCCGTTTTTAAGCGTGACCGATTGCTCCAATTCTTTAGGGTAAGGCCGAATAGCTAAGCGCTTTTGTTGGCTACCCGCGTAATCTCGTAACCGCAGCGATGCATCCAAAATCGTGAGTTCCTCGCCAGCGACCAGAAGTGGGTGGATATCGAGCTCATCGACTTCAGGGCAATCAATGATCATTTGTGACAATGTCACTAAAAATTGACATAGACGCGGTACATCGATGGCAATAGGAAAGCCGCGTTGCTTGATTTTACCGCTTTTAATCGCGCCAATCACAAGATAGCGCGCCAGTGCCATATTAAGCGGCGGGATCCCGACTGCCGCATCTTTGGTGACATCCCAATCAGAGCCGCCTTCTCCGAGTAAAATGATGGTACCAAAAACGGGATCATTACTGATGGTAACGCGTAGCTCCTGGCACCCGCTCGCGGAGCCATCGACTGTATCAATAATCCTTGGATGTGGGCGTTGGGAAAAGTGACAGACACGCGATCAAGGATCGCTTGAGCGGCATTAGCAACTTCCGCTCCTGTACGTAAATTCAACATCACGCCTTGCACATCTGATTTATGACGAATATCGGAAGAGCGAAGCTTCACGGCAACAGGATAACCAACTTGTTCGGCAATTTGGGCGGCTTCTACCGCGTCGGTCGCGAGCCAGGTAGAGATAACCTGCATACCGTAAGCTTCTAAAAAGGGTCGTACCTCATGGGTCGTTAGAGTGAGATGCTCAATGTCTTCTGCTTGTTCGATAAACGCCCGTGCGGCCAATAAGTCATAGTCCATGAGTCCAGTCGAGGTAGGGGTTTCCATTAATTGCTTTTGGTTGCGCCTATATTCAACTAAGTGCATATAAGCAGTCACGGCGCTTTCAGGTGTTCGATAAGTTGGGAAGCCGGCATGCGTGAACGCCAGCCTGGCGACTGTGGCGTCGTCTCCCTCACCTTGCCAATTCGTTAAAATATTAAAGCGCCGCGCGCGAGGGTTTTCTTTTAATGAATGAATAATGGCTTTGGCGGTCGCCAGTCCAGGTGCCGTGACCGATGGGGAATGCATGATCAAAACCGCGTCGGCCTCATCACTGTTTAACATGATATCTATTGCCGCTTGGTAACGCTGCGTGTCAGCATCTCCGACCAGGTCAATGGGGTTCGTATGCGACCAGCTTGCAGGCAAGACCTGATTTAGGGCGTCAAGCGTTGAATCACTCAAGGTCGCTAGCTTACCCCCAGCATCCATCAGCGTGTCAACCGCCATTACTGCCGGCCCACCACCGTTAGTGATAATCGCGAGCCGTTCTCCACGCAAAGGAACGGAGTGAGATAGCGTCTCGACCGCGGCAAATAACTCGTGCGTGTTGTTCACACGTAACATCCCAGAGCGACGAATTGCAGCATCGTAAGCGGCATCTAACCCTGTACTGGTCTGACTAAGTTGCTCAAGAGCAACAGATCCACCGCGGGTACGACCACTTTTCAATACGAGAATACGACGATTCCGGGCGGCCGCTCGCGCAGCGGAGATAAAGCGCCGTGCATCACGAATTGAATCGACGTAGAGTAAAATCGCGTCGGTTTTACTGTCGCGACACAAAAAGTCGAGTAATTCGGGGAAATCAATATCACAGGCTTCGCCCAATGAGATAAAGGTTGAAAAGCCAATACGTTTATTTCGCGCCCAGTCCAAAATAGTGGTACAGACGGCGGCCGATTGAGAGACAAAAGCAATGTTTCCTTTGTTGGCCGGCACAGGTGCAAAGGATGCGTTAAGGTTAAGCCATGGCAAAATCATGCCCAAACTATTGGGGCCAAGCACGCGCATGGTGTATCTCTCTGCCACCCGTTGCATTATCGCGTACTGACTTGTGCCGAGTGAGTCGAGCTGGCCGCGCATCCCGGCTGCGAGCACAATGACGAGCTTAACGCCTCTTTCTCCCAATTGTTCGATAAGCGCTGGCGTCGCTTCACCACGGGTACAGAGAACAGCTAAATCGGGGACAAGTGGCAGGTCCGCAATCGTTTTATACGCCAAAATGCCGGCAACCGCTTGATACTTAGGTGTGACAGGCATGATAGGGCCTTGAAATCCACCGGATTGTAAGTTGCGGGTGACAACGTAGCCTGCGCGGCCGCTGCGGTCGGACGCACCTATAACCGCAATAGATTTAGGCTTGAGGAGTTGATCGATGCCGGCCATAGTTTCCTCCAAAAAAGCGTCGCCCAGCGTCATCAACGGTGGGCACATCAATTGGTTAAGCTCTGAAGCCAGTCTATCGGTTCAGCGTTGAAATCAACGGTCTTTTTTAACGCAATGTGATCTGGGTGTGGCAGAAACTGGCTGTTACGATACACTCAAGCACGTCGTTTAACGTTCTATCTGTGAGCTATCACCGGAAACCTTATGTAACAAGTTAACTTTTGGTTGAATGGCTATTAGGTCGGGGGCACAATGAAACAAATTTGGATAACTGACAGAATCACAATGAAAAAACTGGGCTTACTTGCAGTTGCGCTGCTGCTAACAGGATGCAGTGGTGGTGGTGTGACCACTGAAATTTATAGTCAGACCATTGAGTCAACCGATACGCGCGAGACTGTGAAAACCTCGGCACCACAACCGAAAGAGCGATCTGCATCGAAAGGGCAATCCGCTTGGAAAGAGGAAGCGTCGCCAGCGCCGAAAAAACAAACCGTAAAAGCATCAAGCCAGGGCCCAGGGTATACCATTCAAATTGTGGCACTTAGCATGATCGCGGGTTTACTGATTACGCCAAACGGCTTCCAAGTAACGAGCCACTTTGGAGCAACAAGAAAATGGTAGACGGCTTACCTTGGTATACCTTGTTGTATGGTGAATATTCATCACGAGATGCAGCAAAGCGTGCCATTAAGGCTTTACCGCAAACCATTCAGCAGTATGGTCCTTTTGTTCGTGACATCGCAGACATTAAGCGTTCATCAACGCCTGAGATGACACGCGTTAACTAGTCGAATCTCCGCGCCTGTCAATATAGAAGCTGGCTCTTTGGTCAGCTTTGAACAAACCCGCAGCAATCAAACACCAAAATACCAACAAATACGCGTCGATAGGTGAAAGCAACGTCGCATTTGACTACTATGGCGGTATATTCAGGTAACGTGTTAATGCACGTGGTGAGAGAAAATAATGACGAAACTAAACCTGCTTTTACTGTGCGGTGGCGGTGGTGCGGAGCACGATATCTCGCTCGTTTCTGCGCAGTATATTGAATCACAGCTAGCGAAGCTCCCTCGAGTCAATGTCCAAAAAGTCGAAATCACCCAAGAGGGATGGCATCTTGACGATGGTATGCGCTGTCACCTTGATACTGATGGCATGCTTTGTAGCAAGGTTGAGCATAGGCAAATTCATTATGTGATCCCTTGCTTCCATGGTTTTCCCGGCGAGACGGGGGATATTCAGTCACTACTCGAGATCACCGGCCTGCCTTACCTAGGATGCGGCCCGGAAGGTAGCCAAATTTGCTTTAATAAAATCACCTCGAAGTTGTGGTTTGATGCCCTCGGCATTCCGAACACACCCTACGTGTTTATCACCGATCAAAGTGACCAAAGCATGGCACGTGCGTCCGCCTTTTTTGCTGAGCATCAAGCGTTTTCGTCAAAGCGGCCAGTCAAGGATCCAGTGTAGGCTGCTATCGTGTGACTGAAGAAGAGCAGCTCTCAACATGCATTGCAGATGCGTTTACGTTTTCTGACCAAGTATTGATCGAAAAAGCGATTCAACCGCGTGAATTAGAGGTGGCCGCGTTTCAGGTTGGCGACGAAATTATTGTCACCAAGCCGGGTGAAATACGCTGTCCGGAGGGCAGTTTTTATACTTTTGAAGAGAAATACAGCGAAGGGAGTTCGAGCAATACACAGATTGAAGCACTCGACCTTAGCGAGGAACAAGTTGCCTGTATTCGCGACTATGCCCATCAAGCGTTTAAGCAACTGCGATTAAAGGACATGTCGCGCATTGACTTTTTCTTGACTGAGAACGGTACGGTACTCGTCAACGAAATTAATACCTTTCCAGGTATGACGCCCATTTCCATGTTCCTAAATTGGTCGAGCATCATGGGTTAGCATTTGATGAATATCTCGCATCACGTATCACCCATGCAACGGGACGGCGAGTAAGCTAGTTATTCCGTCAGCTTCTTATGTCGGTATCGCGCTTTAGCTTGTTCACTTGCTATCGTGTTACCGACATATTGCGCCGGCATTGCGGGGCTTTTCCAGCGGCCAAGATGCTGGATTTGTTTTATTGTCATTCCTTTATTGGCAAGTGCACGGCTTGCACCGACGCGAGGCGATTGCCCAGAAAAAGTAACGGATTCACCCAGTAAGCGACTCGCGCGTCGAAAGACCCGATAAATCGATGACGGGTCTAATGCGGTCTCACCTAAATGGCCATGTTTGTTGATTCGACGAAGTAGGGGGCCATGATTCATTCCTGTTTTATCCAACCATTGGGCGACTAACATCGCTGTTTGCTCACTCAATGCTACCCGTTGATCTCTAACTATTATGAACGTTTGGGTGCCTTGAGTAATCAGATCGTCTGTGGTCAGTGCGGCAAGTTCACTGCGTTTAAGCAATCCTTCATAAGAAAGTGACCATACAAGCCGATCTCTCAAATCTTGCAGTCTTTGCGAACTGGCGAGTTGTTCATTGAGTTGTATCATGTGCTGAGCGTGAAAGGGGGTGGCTTCTTTACTTTCCGGTAACTTTGCCTGAAGTAATCGAGCCATGGCGTATTTTACTTCGCGATGTTTACTGGGATCACGCTGTTGATGTAGTCGATGTACTAAACCGACGGTGACCACGACACGACGAATCGCCGATATTTTACGGTGTTGAGCCGCAAGCTCGGCAAAGCGACGCAAAGTCGTTATCGCACATGGCACGGCTGTGACCCCTTGGCCGTGACAAAAATCAGCAAATACGTGCCAGTCATTACGGTAACTGAGTAATGAATTACGACTGTAAGCGCCTTGTGTTAATAATTCCCACTCATCCAAACTGACTACGCCTTGATTGAAAAGGGTCAAGCTATCGGGAATATGTTTTGGCTCAAGCGGTAAAATCTTTTTCATAACGCACTATAACTTTATATGTTTGTTGTCAGTCTAACATGCTAGAATGAAAAATATTAGACTTATATCTCATTACACTAAACCCTAAGTCCGTTAATGGCTTGGATTAATGAAATAATTCTAAGTAGGGCTGATAATAGTCTAAAACAGACTCAAGGCCGTAGTTCAATGCAATATGGCGTACACGGCTATTTGCGGGAGGAAAAAACATGACCCGACGCCTTTTTCATCGTGGTTATACGATTGAAAAGTCAGAAGGTGGCGATGAGACCACAGAGGTTTACCGCGCTAGACTCGGGGGTAAATCGATATCTGGCAGTTTGCACAATGTGAAAAAATCAGTCGAGTGGTGGGCTGACACCAGTATTCTTGTCGATCCCGCCGATTTTGATGATGAAGAGGATGACGTATCGTCAAAAAAGCAGGTGGAAGAATATAATGGTTTTCGTATTATGAACGACGATCCAGAAAAAGATGAAAAGGGCTGGTATATGATTGTCCGAGGCAAACTGATGAAGGGATCGTTACCAGGATTAAAGCTTTTTATTGATAAAAATGGAGAGCAGCTGCGCGGATAGTGACTGCCAACACAGCGACGCTTTTGGTATTATGTGCCTAAAATGTTCAACGAAGCAAAACTATCACCATGTCTGACGAAAACCGCTTAGTCTACTCAACAGAATCTGGAAAAATCAAAGAAACGCCAGAGAAGCCTCAACGCCCTAAAGGGGATGGCATTGTTCGTATCCAGCGCCAAACAAAAGGGCGCAAAGGTAAAGGCGTCAGCTTAGTCACTGGCTTAGACCTTGATGATGCTGAATTAAAACAGCTCGCCGCCGAACTCAAAAAAGTATGTGGTTGCGGGGGAGCCGTGAAAGATGGCGTGATTGAGATCCAAGGGGATAAGCGCGACAACATCAAAACGCACTTAGAAAAGAAAGGCCACACAGTCAAACTGGCCGGCGGGTAAAAAGAAAAACCAGGCAACATCTCATGCCTGGTTTTTTTGTTTAGTCTTTTTTTTGTTTGCTTAAATAAGTCCATCAGGGTCAATCAACAGATCAAACCGCTCGTGACCATGCAGTGATTCAAAGTCGGCCTCTTCTCGAAGCCGCCCTCACGCAATGA
>AQOF01000041.1 GCA_000565345.1 Salinivibrio costicola subsp. costicola ATCC 33508 = LMG 11651
ACAATCGTCGCGTGACCTTTAAACAAAATGGGAGCCGGCCGGCCGGCCGTGGTKSGYKCGTGTGTGTCTATGTACGAGCTCTAGAGCGACTATCAGCTAATCTTAGAAAGCATGCAGCCCGAAGGCGATGGACGACTGCAGCAGGCGTTTGAGCAACGTAAACAAGCGTTAGCCGCAGAAGGGTTATTCGCACAAACCGCCAAGCAAGCTTTGTCCGACCAACCAAAGCGCGTTGGCATAATCACCTCCAAAACCGGCGCTGCCTTGCATGATATTCTGAATGTGCTTAAAAGACGGGACCCTAGCCTGCCGGTGGTGATTTATCCGACCCTGGTGCAAGGGCAAGATGCGGCAGTATCGATAGCGCAAGCGATCGGGCGCGCCAATAGCCGTCATGAGTGTGACGTACTGATTGTTGGTCGTGGCGGTGGGTCACTCGAGGATTTATGGTGCTTTAATGAAGAAATCGTCGTTCGTACTATTGCCGCGAGTCAGATCCCCATCGTCAGTGCCGTAGGCCATGAAGTGGATGTGACCATTGCTGACTTTGTTGCCGATGTTCGCGCCCCCACCCCATCAGCTGCCGCAGAGCTTGTTAGCCGTGATCTGAGTTATCGCTTGCAGCAATATCAGCAGCGCGAGCAAGCGCTTAAAAACGCGATCGGCACGCTACTTTATCGCCAGCAACGGGCACTGACGCAACACGAACACCGTTTGTCTCACCAACACCCCCGTCGTCGTCTGCAACAGCAAAGTCAGCATATTGATGAGCTGCAAAGGCGCATTCACCAAGGACTGACGAAACAGCTTTCACGATATAACCACCAGCTTAATGCCCTGGATAGCCGGTTACAACGCGTGACGCCTGAGCATCGTATTCATCAACATCAGGCTCAATTGGCACAGCACCATCAACGCCTCGTCCACGCGATGAACTCGCAATTGTCACACGCGCAGCAGCGACTTTTGACCTTGGTGGCGACCTTGGATGCCGTCAGTCCATTAGCGACGCTCTCTCGTGGCTATTCGATTAGCCGTGACAGTGATGGGCGAATTATTAATAACATCAATCAACTGCATGAAGGCGATATCCTGCGCACCCAGCTCAGTAACGGCGAGATCACCAGCGTGGTACAACAGCGTCATCCAAGTCAGTCGGCTGATTAAACTCCGTACAATACACATCTAACCGATCAGTAAGCGATCGAGCGATCTTGGGGTTAATTCCCCTTGATCAGCTTCCTACCCTGAAAAGAATATTTATCAATACACTTCCCGAAAGCATAAGTTACATGTTCTGCATTTGGATTTTTATCGATATAAAACACTAAAAAATAGCGTTGTAAATTAAAGAATCCAGCATAAATGAAATGAGAGTGACGTGAAGGGGTGATGCAATTATCGCCGCTCAAAACCTGCCCAGTCACGCGATAAGCTAAGATCCACGACATCACAGACGACGTGGCTTTAATGTGATTATGATCACGAATGATAAATTCAAGATCCAGGTTTGGATCGTTAAAAGTAGGCGGGATCAAAAAAGCCCAGCATCAAGGCTGGGCTTTCGTTTACTTCTTATTGCGGTTTTTAACCATGTCCATCAAGCGTTTGCGTTGACGTGACTGAGATAACGTCAGCTTTTCTTTTTTACCCTCATACGGGTTTTCACTGTTCTGGAACTGAATCTTTATCGGTGTGCCCATAATGTCTAAGGTTCGACGATAATAATTCATCAGATAGCGCTTATAGGAGTCTGGCAACTCACTCACCAAGTTACCATGGACGACCACAATGGGTGGGTTATATCCACCGGCGTGTGCATATTTTAGCTTCACTCGGCGGCCACGTATCATTGGAGGCTGATGGTCATCTTGCGCCATTTTCAAAATACGGGTTAGCATCGCGGTTCCGACACGTTTGGTCGCCGACTGATAGGCTTCTTGAATGGACTCAAACAAGTGACCGACACCGGTACCATGCAACGCAGAAATAAAGTGAACGCGTGCAAAGTCGACAAAACCAAGGCGACGATCCAGCTCGGATTTCACCCGCGTTTTAATCTCGCTATCTAAGCCATCCCACTTGTTAACCGCCAACACGATCGAACGGCCCGCATTCAAGGCAAACCCTAACAAGCTCAAGTCTTGATCAGATATATTTTCTCGAGCATCAATCACTAGCAGCACGACGTTCGCGTCTTCGATAGCCTTAAGTGTTTGAATAACAGAAAACTTTTCAACTTTTTCACTGACATGTTTACGACGACGTATACCGGCCGTATCAATCATCACGTACTCGCGCCCATCGCGCTCCATCGGGATATAAATGGAGTCTCGTGTGGTCCCCGGCATATCGTAAACGACGACTCGTTCTTCACCGAGCATGCGATTGGTCAAGGTCGATTTACCCACATTGGGGCGACCTATAATACCAATTTTAATCGGCAGTGATTGAAGGTAGGCGTACTCATTTTCTGCCTGCTCTTCTGTGTTCACGGTCGGGTTGTCTTGATCATCGATGTCATCTTGCTCATCGGTCAGGTCAACCAGACCTGTCTCTTCCTGCGCTTGCTGTAGCGCTTGTTCGGCAAAGGGCGTCAGAGCACGATTAATCAATCCGCTGACCCCACGACCGTGTGCGGCAGCAATTTGATACATGTTGTCCATGCCTAATTGCCAAAAGTCTGCGGTTGCGGTATCTGGGTCAATACCGTCTACTTTGTTGACGACCAAAAAGCTGGTTTTTTCGCGGACACGGATATGTTGAGCAATATCCCGATCAGCAGGTGTTAATCCTGCACGCCCGTCCACCATAAATAACACCACGTCGGCTTCTTCAATCGCAGCAAGCGATTGTTCGGCCATTTTGGTTTCTACACCCTCTTCTGTACCATCAATCCCGCCGGTGTCGATCACGATAAATTCGTGCTCATCCAGCAATGCCTTGCCGTATTTTCGATCCCTGGTCAGTCCCGGAAAATCCGCTACTAATGCATCGCGCGTGCGGGTAAGACGGTTAAAGAGCGTCGATTTTCCCACATTCGGGCGCCTACTAGGGCTATAACAGGAATCATGTAGACCTCTTAATTTTCATTCTCTTATCAATAAACAAGGCTCCCAACTGTCTATACAGCCAGGAGCCTAAATATAAAACTGGGTGGCTGATACTAGTCGATAGCCAGCTTTCTCAATTGGCCATCGCGTGTTATCACGATATAGCCATTAT
This sequence comes from Salinivibrio costicola subsp. costicola ATCC 33508 = LMG 11651, assembly GCA_000565345.1. Classification (GTDB taxonomy): domain Bacteria; phylum Pseudomonadota; class Gammaproteobacteria; order Enterobacterales; family Vibrionaceae; genus Salinivibrio; species Salinivibrio costicola. The sequence goes on from AQOF01000041.1 coordinate 3,226, forward strand.
CGGTTTGCACGGGCGCCACCGCAATACCCTCGCCTTCAAGCGATTGCTGGGCAACAAAATCCCCAGTTTCTGGATCGAGCCAATGCAAGTACCCTTGGCTATCTCCAACCACGAGATAACCATCACTTGCCGCTGGCGCAGTTAATATGCGATACGCTAACTCACTGTTGCGCCATTTCTCTAAACCATTACGTGCATCTAATGCGACAATATTGTCTTTATCATCAATTAAATAAAGACTATTACCCGCCGCAATAAAATCGTTGGCCGATGAAAAATCACGCTTCCATGCTGCTTTTCCCGAGCGTAAATCAATCGACACTAACTGCCCATTATAGCCCACGGCATACAAACGGTCGCCATCAATCACAGGGGTCGCATCCACATCAACAAGACGATCAATTTCGGTCGCCCCTTTGGGTGTCGAAATCGGAATTTGCCAAATAGAGCGACCTGTTTCGATCATCGCGGCGCCAAGACGACCATTCGCCATCCCCCAGAATACACCGCCTGACACGGTTACGGGGGCACTCTCGCCGCGCAAACTTAGATTAGGGACATCATTGGCGTTACTCCACTGAGGCTCACCGGATTCCGCATCAAGCGCAACCAACTCACCGCGGCTGGTATTAACGATCACCATACCAGCGTCGACCAAAGGCTTGGCCAGGATTTCACCGTTCACATTTTGCTGCCAAAGGCGCTCGCCTGTTTCAGCATCCAAGGCATACAGTTCGCCGGTTTCTCCGCCAACATACACTTTACCGTAGGATGCACTCAGCCACCAGATAACAACGCTGGCGTCTCAGTTTGCACCGACTGCTGCCAAATACGCTCGCCACTTTCAAGATCAAACGCAGCCACTTCTCCCTGGCGGTCAGCGGCGAATACCTTATCGTACGCGACCGTCGGTTGAAGGGCCGAATAATATTGCCCGACACCATCACCGACTTGAGCTTGCCAAATCTGTGATGATGCAATTTTATCCGTTACAGTGGGTAATGGTGCCATTTGCACAACATCTTCTTCACCCGCACAACCGGTCAGTATCGCCAAAGTCGTGGCCACAGCGGCTATGCGCCATAATCCTTTTTTCATACCACGCCCTTATTGACTGAGGTTATCAAGCTTCATCGTGACGGTTGGACTCGCTCCTGCCTCAAGCGAGGCGGTATAGGCATCACGAGCGGCCTCACTGTCCCCTTGCCGAAGCAAAATATCACCGCGAATTTCCTGTACTTTGGCTGTCCAACTTGACGCGGTCACTTTATCCAGTTCACTCAGTGCCGCGTCATACTGACCCAGCTCCGCGTTCACACGCGCTAAACGCGTGGTTACCAACCCATAGAGCGCATCATCATTTACCGCTTGCTTGGGCCGTTTGCAGCTGTTTACGTGCACTGTCTAGCTCTCCCTGTTCAACCTGTTTCTTTGCCAGGTTAAGTGCCGCCAGCGCTTGATAACCTTCATGCCCCTCGAGCTGGCTCAGTGCCGTGCCATCACCGCTCTCGATACTGTTCAAAGTTTGTTCGTATTGTTGAGAGGCTTGTTCCTTACTTTCGACCTGTTGCGACTGGAAATAACGCCAGCCGTACAAGGCACCTAAACCGACAACAGCGCCGATTACAACCGCTTTCCCGTTATCTCGCCACCACTTTTTAATGGCTTCAACTTGCTGCTCTTCTGTGGTGTAGACGTCCACGATCTGTCCTCTCTAAATCAATGCTTTTAATGTCGCAGCGATCTGATCCTGCTTCAGAGTTTGTTGCTCGCCGCCTTTTAAATCTTTTAGCGCTACCGTTTGATTAGCGACTTCGTCTTCGCCCAAAACCAATGCGACGGATGCGCCGACTTTGTCTGCACGTTTAAATTGCTTTTTAAAACTGCCACCACCAAAGTGCGACATAACGCGTAACCCCGGCACTTGCTCACGCAGGTTTTCGGCTAGTTTCATCCCAGCGGCTAAGGCGCCCTCGCCTGCCGTCACCATGTATACATCCACCACTGGGCGGATATCATCTTGGCTCAGGTTTTCGAGCATCAAGACTAAGCGCTCAAGGCCCATTGCAAACCCGACCGCCGGTGTTGCCTTACCACCGAGTTGTTCAACCAAACCATCGTAGCGGCCGCCGCCACACACCGTGCCCTGCGCGCCTAAGCTATCGGTAATCCACTCAAAGACCGTGCGGTTGTAATAATCAAGTCCACGTACTAGACGGTGATTCACTTGGTATTCGATACCTGCCGCGTCCAAGAGTTCACACAATCCAGCAAAATGTTGTTTTGACTCGTCATCCAGATAATCACTGAGCTTTGGCGCATCAACAAGAATCGCCTGGATATCCGCGTTTTTGGTATCTAATACACGTAGCGGATTGGTCTGCATGCGACGTTTACTGTCCTCATCCAACACCGATTCGTGCTGCATCAGAAAAGCAACCAGTGCTTGGCGATAATCCGCACGCGCTTGCGGCGAACCAATGGAGTTAAGTTCTAAACGGACGTGTTCAGCAATCCCCAGCTCACGCCACATCCGGGCCGTCATCATGATCAATTCGGCATCAACGTCAGGGCCATTCAAGCCAAAGACTTCCACTCCAAATTGATGAAATTGACGATAGCGGCCTTTTTGTGGACGCTCATGACGGAACATTGGCCCGGTATACCACAAACGGTGTTCCTGGTTATAGAGCAAGCCGTTTTCGATCCCTGCGCGGACACAACCCGCCGTGCCTTCAGGTCGTAGCGTTAGGCTGTCACCGTTTCGATCATCAAAGGTGTACATTTCTTTTTCGACAACGTCGGTCACTTCACCAATCGCACGGCTAAACAGATGTGTTGCTTCGACGATAGGCATACGTACTTCACTGTAGCCATAGGCACTGACGACCTGTTTAATCGTATTTTCGAGCTTCTGCCACAAAGGAGATTGAGAAGGGAGCAGTCATTCATGCCTCGGATTGCTTGAATTGTTTTAGCCACGTTAACTTCCGTTACCGATATCATATATAAAAGGGGAAAAGGCAGCCTGATGGCTTAGCCTTCTTGATCGATTTGAGACACCTTGATGCGGTTGCGCTCATCCATCATCGCCGCTTTGGCGCGGATTTTTGCTTCTAACTCATCCACCAAGTTGTCATTGGTAAAGCGCTCTTTTTGACGTTTGCCGTCGAGATAATAAGCACTGCGCTTGTTGCCACCAGCAAGGCCAAGATGTGACGCTTCGGCTTCGCCTGGGCCATTGACAACGCAACCAATGATTGAAACGTCCATTGGCGTCAGAATATCTTCTACGCGCTGTTCAAGCGCATTCACGGTGCCGATGACGTCAAATTCCTGACGAGAGCAGCTTGGGCAGGCGATAAAATTCACCCCGCGTGAGCGAATTCGGAGGGATTTAAGAATATCAAACCCAACTTTAATTTCTTCAACAGGATCGGCCGCTAACGACACACGCAACGTATCGCCAATACCTTCAGCGAGTAACATGCCTAGCCCAACCGATGATTTTACCGCCCCTGCGCGCGCACCACCTGCTTCGGTGATCCCGAGGTGAAGAGGTTGCTCAATCTGTTGTGCTAATTTGCGGTAGGATTCCACCGCTAAAAAAACGTCTGATGCTTTCACACTGACTTTAAATTGGTCGAAGTTGAGTCGATCGAGAATATCAACATGACGCATCGCGGATTCTACCAGCGCGTCTGGCGTTGGCTCACCGTATTTTTCCTGGAGATCACGTTCTAGCGAGCCACCGTTAACACCAATTCGAATCGGGATGTTTTTATCGCGAGCAGCATCGACCACCGCACGGATGCGCTCTTCTTTACCGATATTCCCAGGGTTGATCCGCAAACAATCGACACCGTATTCAGCGACTTTAAGCGCGATACGATAGTCAAAGTGAATATCTGCCACTAGCGGGATCGACGTTTGCGCTTTAATTGTTTTGAAGGCTTCAGCGGCATCCATAGTGGGGACTGACACGCGAACAATGTCTGCACCCACATTTTCGAGCGCTTTTATTTGCGCCACGGTCGCCTCAACATCCGTGGTGCGCGTATTGGTCATTGATTGCACTGCAATGGGCGCACCATCACCAATCGGCACATTGCCCACATTGATACGTTTGGACGGACGACGTTTAATCGGATTTTCGTTGTGCATATTGACGTTCTCTGATTACTGCGGAAGGCGCAACCGAGCCACTTGCCCGGTTGGGTAGCCATCAAGATCAATATTGTCGCCATTAAAGGTAATGTTCACCACACTTGGCGCCCCAAGTACCAATTGGTACGGCGTTTCGCCAGTTAAGGTAATTTGCTCACCTTCAGCTTTTATTCCTGTCGCCAAGCGTTCGCCATTGGCATCACGCACATCAATCCAGCAATCGCCAGTAAAGGTCATGACCAGGCGATTTTCGTTGGCGCTTGCGGTTGTTTTTGCTGCCGGATCCGTCACTGGCGCTTGTGCTGTTTCCTGACGACTCGCTGCGTCAGTCGTTTGCGCCTCCATTTGTGTCTTAGCGGCTGTTGCCTCATCAGAGGTAGACACAGGATTCGATTGCCCCTCATCACTGGCTTTGGCCGCGGGTTCTACCGGCTGCGGCGCATCGACTGCTTTAGCAGGCTCAGTGTCGAGTTCATCGGTGCTCGGTTGGGGCTCGGCGGCAATCACAGCACTGTCTTGGTCAGAAGGGGTGGTTACTAACTCATCGGCTTGTTCGCTATCCAGCTGCGTGGGTAACGATGTCATCGCTTGTTGATTTTGCCAATACCACACGCCAGTAATACCCACCGCAATAGCAATGATCACCCAAGACAACCACATCAAACGGCTTTCACTCCTTTGCCGTCGTGTCTTGCGCGAAAAGCTTTGCATTTTCTGAACCGTTGCCGCACTGCTTGCTTCCATATTGCTGTCACCGAGAAGCTGGTCGGCGTCGATTTGCATTAACTTGGCATAGGATCGCAAATAGCCACGCGTAAACGTGGCCAGTTGATCCATATCTGGATTATTGCTTTCGAGGTCCTCGATGACACTGACGCGCAATCGCAGTCGGTCAGCCACATCGCGAACACTCCAGCCCATTTTTTCTCGCGCTTGCTTTAATACTTCCCCGGGCGCAGGTTGCGTATCTTTTTGCGCGTGTTCTTCCGTCTGTTCAGTATTCATTCGCTAAGTACAATTGATATTCTTTGGATTCTGGAAACTGGTGCGCCAATCGCTGAGCATCATGGGCAGCTCGCTCCGTGTTGCCTTGTTGCTGATAAGCTTTGACCAACAATAATAATCCGCTGGGATGGGCACCAACGCGTTTATGGAGTCGTTTGATACGCGTAATGGCACCTGCCTCTTGCCCTCGTTCTATCTCTAACTTAGCAAGTTGTAATCCTGCGCGGACATTCAGCGGGTCATGCTCAGTCGCTTTTTCCAACAAGGCCTTCGCGCTCTTGGTTTCGCCCGCTTTTAGCTGGCAGAACGCGGCATTTTCATAACTGTCTGACACGCGATGATAATACGGTTGTGCGACGGCTTGCAAAAATGCCTCTTTTGCCTCAGCAAAACGCTGTTGTTCGCACAAAAACACACCGTAGTTATTATACACATCGCCTTTTTTAGACGCTTGCGATAACGCTTTTTGATATAAACGGTCCGCTTGGTCGGTTTCACCGACACGTTGTTGATAATACGCCATAGACAGCGAGGTACGATAGTAATTAGGCGCATATTGGTGTGCTTGCTGCAAGTTTTGCTGCGCTTGTTGATAGCGATCACTGTTTAAGTAACCTAACCCCAACGAAATTCGTGCCTCGGCCGCTTGAATCTTATCAAACTTAGCGTCGTTTTGCTGTGAAACTGGCGAGGCACAACCTGCCAACGTGATAATCAACACCCATACCCAGCCAGTTTTTACCATGTTCTTCCCTTATAAAGACCTATAATGCTAGACGGGTCGAACAGGGATCACCTCCTGCGCACCCAGTCGCTTTTCGGCGCGTTTTGTCCGGTCGACAATGTCTCCGGCTAATTGGCCACACGCCGCATCAATATCATCGCCGCGCGTTTTACGCACCGTGACCGTAAAATCGTATTCCATTAAGGTTTTCATAAACCTATCAATACGAGAGTTACTTGGTTTATTGAATGGCGATCCAGGATACGGGTTAAATGGGATCAGGTTAATCTTCGCCGGTGTATCTTTTAACAGCTCTGCGAGTTGGCGCGCATGCTCCATGTAGTCATTCACATGATCGAGCAAAATATATTCAACCGTGACACGGCCACGGTTGGCATTCGAGGTTTCAATATAACGATGCACCACATCTAAGAAAGCGTCGATATCCCAGCGATCGTTAATCGGCATAATTTGACTACGCAGTTCATCATTCGGCGCGTGCAGTGAAATCGCTAGCGCAACATCAATTTTACCAATCATCTGCTCCAAGCCAGACACCACACCGGAAGTCGATACCGTGACACGACGCTTCGACAAGCCATAGGCATTATCATCGAGCATCAAGTTGAGTGATGGCAGCAGGTTTTTCATGTTCAGCAACGGCTCGCCCATCCCCATCATCACCACATTGGTAATAGGACGGCGTCCGGTTTCTTTTTCGATACCAATTTCTTTTGCGGCACGCCAAACCTGGCCAATAATTTCAGAAACCCGCAAATTACGGTTAAAACCCTGCGCACCGGTCGAGCAAAATTTGCAGTCGAGCGCACAACCAACCTGAGAGGAAACACACAATGTCGCCCGGTCATCTTCAGGGATATACACGGTTTCCACATCTTGACCGCCCACTCGCATCGCCCATTTAATGGTGCCATCTTTTGAGTAATGCGCTTCACTCACCTCAGGGGCTTTAACCTCGGCGACAAGCTTGAGTTTTTCACGTAACTTCTTGTTGATGTTGTTCATTTCATCGAAGTCATCGCAACCAAAATGATACATCCACTTCATGACTTGGTCAGCGCGGAAGGCTTTTTCACCGAGTTCATCGGCGAAATAGGCACGCAATCCTTGCCTGTCAAAATCAAGCAGATTTACTTTCTCTGTCGTCATTGGGGTTGCCTCGTAAAAACTAGCTATATGGTAAGACACGGGTATTGGCCTGGCGTTCTCGAGTGAATACACCTTGAATCTAGTCAAGATCCCTGTTCGGAACGCGCTTAAGGCGCGAAATTGTACAGGCTTTAGATCACACTTTCCACTCTCTATGAGCGTGGTTATTCAGGTAAGAGGCAGGAGAAGAACAAAACAAAAAAGAGGCTCGCGCCTCTTTATAAACCTTTTATATCCGTCTTTGCGTTAACAACGAGGATGAATCTCATCCGCGGTGAAAAAATACGCAATTTCACGTTCAGCCGAGCCTGGGCTATCCGAGCCATGTACGGAGTTATATTGCATACTTTCCGCATAGTCAGCGCGCAATGTCCCGCAAGCCGCTTCTTCAGGGTTAGTTTTGCCCATCAACTCACGATAACGGTTAATGGCACCCTCGCCTTCCAACACCTGCACCATAATCGGTCCAGAGGTCATAAACTCGACTAAGGACGCAAAGAAAGGTTTACCTTGGTGCTCAGCATAAAACCCCTCAGCCTGTTCTTTGCTAAGGTGTAACATTTTCGCTGCCACGATGCGTAAGCCAGCACTTTCGATACGCTGATAAAGCGTACCAATCAAGTTACGCTCTACGGCATCAGGTTTGACGATAGAAAAAGTGCGTTCAATGGTCATTCGCTTGTCCTTTTACTGTCTAAATCAGGCTCACTAGGAGCAACAACGCGCTTACCCTAGCAAACTTTATTGTCTGCCCCTATCACCAATGCGGTGAAGCGTTAACTCACACAAAAAATTCGTTAACACCTCACCGATTAATTGATGAGGTTATTTGGCTTCATCCAATAACACACGCGCCAAGGTTTTCACGCCCATCCCGGTGGCACCGACCGCCCATTTGTCACTGGCGGCTTTACGATAAGTCCCCGAACAGTCGATGTGCATCCAGCCTTTTTGGTAATCTTCGACAAAATACGATAAAAACGCGGCGGCCATGCTCGCACCTGGCATGTACGCGCCTGTCGATACGTTGGCAATATCAGCAAATGAAGAAGGCAGTAACTTACGATGGAATTCAGCCACAGGGAGAGACCACATTCCTTCACCCTCTTGCTGTGCCGCCTCAAGGGTACGATGGGCGAGCTTATCATCAAAGCTAAACAATGCGTGATAATCGTTACCCAATGCGGCTTTTGCTGAGCCCGTCAGGGTGGCGCAATCAATTAAGAGTTCAGGCTTTTGCTCACTGGCATACATTAAGCCATCCGCGAGCACCAAGCGTCCTTCGGCATCGGTATTCAATACTTCAACCGTCACGCCGTTTTTGTAAGTGATAATATCACCTAGCTTGTAGGCACTGCTTGAGATCATGTTCTCTGCACAGCAAAGCACTAATTTCACGCGCTTATTTAGGCCCTTCGCCACTGCCATCGCCAATGCGCCTGTCGCGGTTGCCGAGCCACCCATATCGGCTTTCATGGTGGTCATAAAATCTGAGCCTTTGATGCTATAGCCGCCCGAATCAAAGGTGATCCCTTTTCCGACTAAGCATGCATAAACCGGTGCATCCGGATCGCCGGTCGGGTTGTAGTCCAATTGCAACATGGTCGGTTTACGGGCAGAGCCTCGTCCAACGGTATAGATGCCGTGCCAGCCTTTTTCTAACAGATCCGTGCCTGAAATAATCTTGTAAGTGACATGCTCCGGCTCCGGTGCCATCGATTTTACAAATTCCCCTGCGCGGGCCACCAACTGATGCGGACCGACTTCTTCTGCCGGTTGGTTGATAATATCGCGCACCCAGTCACTAACAGTTTGCCGAAGTTCGAACTCCTTGGTGTCTGTGTCATTTAAGACCGCTTGCGCAAAAGCCACTTTATTTTTAGGACCGCGAAGCCCTTGGTAAAAGGCCCACACTAATTCAAGATCCCAATGCTCGCCGGTCAGCGTCAGTGCAGGGACACCTTGCCCCTCGAGTTTACGCGCGGCTTGTTGCACCTTATCTCGTTGATTGGTGTCGCTCGGTGCATGGATAAGCGCTTTATCGGCGTCAAAAGAGACCAGCGCATTATCGCCCCATTGCGCGGCTGCCGGCTGATGCGACAGGGTTACTTTTAATGTTTCTGACATTTTGTACTCCTTGTACTGTCGCGCTGTTTTTTACTGTACAGCGTGTTTGACTGGGCAGCGTACGTTGAGTACATGGCACCCAGTGGAATAAAAAAAGCGAACCGATGGGCCCGCTTTTGGTAATAAATCTATTTGGCCGTCGATACTGTGCCGAGCCGGTGACAATAACACAAGTATTATCAATCACTCACGAGAGCTAGCCCTCAGTCTTGCTCATCCATCCAGCACATAATGATCGCTTCCAAAATCCGTTCATTCGAGCGCTCAGCATCATCGTCAAAGTCATCCAGTTCGGTGATCCATTGATGCAAGTCGGTAAAACGTACTGTTTTAGGATCGACATCTGGGTAAGCGTCACACAGCTCAATCGCAATATCGAGTGAATCCGTCCATTTTAAACTCATTTTGCTTCTCCGTCCGTTACAGCATTAGATTAATGATTTTCCGCTGCATGGTTTAGGGTGTAGTGTGGAATTTCGACCACCAGATCTTCATCGGTAATTTTCGCCTGACAGCCCAAGCGGGACTCTGGCTCAAGTCCCCATGCTTTATCGAGCATGTCATCTTCAAGCTCATCACTTTCGTCGAGCGAGTCAAAGCCTTCGCGAACCACAATGTGACAGGTAGTACACGCGCAAGACTTTTCACACGCGTGCTCGATGCCAATGCCATTTTTTAGCGCCACATCGAGGACGGTCTCCCCTTCTTTCCCTTCCAGTTCCGCACCTTCTGGGCATAACTCGTGGTGCGGCAGAACAATAATCTTAGGCATGATTACACCTCATCAATGGATTGACCGGCCAACGCATTACGAATCGATTTGTCCATACGACGTGCCGCAAAGGTCTGGCTGGCTTTATCTAGTGCTTTGATTCCCGCTTCAATGGCAGCGCCATCATCGCCGTTACGCAGCGCGATCAATGTTTCAATTTCGTTCACGAGCGCTTGTTGCTCATTATGATCGAGCAAGGTGTCACCGTCTTGTTGCATGGCGACCAGTAGGCCTTCGATCACCCGATCGGCTTCAACGCGTTGCTCCGCCAAATAGCGGGCATCTTTGTCTTCTTCCGCATGGGTAAATGATGATTTGATCATGTTGGCGATTTCGTCATCATTGAGCCCGTAAGACGGTTTAACCTGTATCGACGAGGCCACACCAGTCGACTTTTCCATGGCCGACACAGACAGCAAACCGTCGGCATCCACTTGGTAGGTCACGCGGACATGGGCTGCCCCCGCGGTCATCGGTGGAATGCCTTTTAAGGAGAAACGCGCCAACGAGCGGCAATCATCCACCATTTCACGTTCACCTTGTACCACGTGCACTTTCATGCCGGTTTGACCGTCTTTAAACGTGGTGAACTCTTGGGCTTTCGCCACAGGAATGGTGGTATTGCGTGGAATGATTTTTTCTACCAGGCCGCCCATGGTTTCAATACCGAGCGAAAGCGGGATCACATCCAGCAACAACATGTCAGAGTCGGGCTTATTGCCGACCAAAATATCCGCTTGTGTTGCGGCACCTATCGCGACCACTTTATCTGGGTCGATACTGGTTAACGGTTCACGACCAAAGAAGTCGCCGACTTGATGGCGAACGGCCGGTACCCGGGTTGACCCGCCGACCATCACGACTTCTAGGATTTCATCGGCACTGACGCCAGCGTCTTTAAGCGCACGACGGCACGACATCAAAGTCTTTTTAACCAAAGGGGCGACGAAGGCATCAAAGGTGTCACGTGTCAGCGTACCTTGCCAACCGAGTACGTCAATGTCGGTACTGGCGGAGGAAGACAATGCGATTTTAGCCTGTGTCGCTGCGTGGAGCACCGTACGGCGCTCATCACCACTGAGGTTTCAAACCCGGCTTGCTCACAGATCCATTGCTCGAGCAGGTGGTCAAAATCATCCCCACCTAGTGCTGAATCGCCCCCGGTGGCCATAACTTCAAACACGCCTTGGGAGAGACGGAGAATCGATATATCGAAGGTCCCGCCCCCGAGATCATACACAGCGATTACGCCCTCTTGGCCCGAGTCGAGCCCATAAGCAATGGCCGCTGCGGTTGGCTCATTGAGTAAACGGAGTACATTCAGGCCCGCGAGTGTCGCGGCATCTTTGGTGCCTGCTCGCTGCGCATCATCAAAATAAGCTGGAACAGTGATCACCACGCCTTCAAGCGCATCACCCAAGCTGACTTCTGCACGTTCACGTACCGCCCGCAAAATATCGGACGAGCCTTGAACTGGGTTGATCGCACCACGTCGTGTCTCGACTTGTGGCAGGCCATTTTCAGTTTGTGAAAACCGATAAGGAAGTTGCGGATAACGTGTCTGGACGTCATCCAAAGAGCGTCCCATCATGCGCTTGACCGATACCAAGGTGTTGGCACTATCCGTTTGCACATGAGGAAGGGCATCATAACCCACTGAAATGGCATCACCACCATAGTGGACCACCGACGGGATCAGTGATCGATCGTGTTCATCGTTCAAGGTGGTTGCGACACCGCTTCGTACCGTGGCAACCAAAGTGTTGGTCGTACCCAAATCGATGCCGACTGCATGCTTGTGTTCATGCGGCGCGGCACTTTGACCGGGCTCTGAAATCTGTAACAGTGCCATGTCTAATCCTTAAACTTTACTGCGTTGACAGGCGAATAGTGCCGATCAGCTCATCAGCTGATCTTCGACGCGCTCCACTTCGGAGCAAAGCTTCTCTGCAAACTTAAGCTTGCGCACAATCACTGCCGCCTCTTGCCATTGAGAAGCAGCGAGTGCCTGCTTAACCTCTTTGATCAAGGCATCATAAAGCGCTTGTGCTTTTGCGCCAAAATCAAATAACGCAGCATCGTCTTGGCTATCAGTGATCGACTCCAGTTCTTCACGCAGTGTCATTTGCTGCATTAAGAACTCAGGATCCTGCATCGTTTGCTGTTCGTCTTTTATATCAATGCTTTGTAACGTCAGCATATATTCAGCGCGTCGAACGGGATCTTTCAACGTCTGAAACGCATCGTTAATTTGCGAGGCTTTCTGCACCGCCTGAAGACGCGTTTTATCGTCTTGGCTAGCAACGTTATCTGGGTGATACTGGCGTTGCAGCTCCCGAAACGTTGAAGAAAGCGAGCTACCGTCCAGCTCAAACTGATACGGTAGCTCGAAGAGTTCAAAATGATTCATGTGCTCTCACGTATTACACGTTGAAGCTTTCGCCACAACCACATTCGCTACTGACGTTAGGGTTGTTGAACTGAAAACCTTCATTTAGGCCTTCTTTGACAAAATCTAACTCTGTCCCTTCGAGATAGAGCAAGCTCTTGCCATCGACGATTACCTTGACGTCATCGTATTCGAATACCTGATCACCCTCTTGAAGCTCATCAGCAAATTCAATGACATAGGCCATGCCAGAACATCCTGACGTCCGTACGCCAAGACGCAAGCCAATGCCCTTTCCACGATTGTCTAGAAACGCTCTTACGCGATCTGATGCCGCTTGTGTCATGGTAATAGCCATAGTATCAACAACCCCTTCGTTTTACTGCTGGTGTTTTTTCTTGTAGTCGCTAACTGCTGCTTTAATGGCGTCTTCCGCTAAGATAGAGCAGTGGACTTTAACCGGTGGCAGCTCAAGCTCTTCCGCAATCTCAGAGTTTTTGATTGCAGCGGCATCGTCAATCGAACGGCCTTTTACCCATTCGGTGACCAACGAGCTCGATGCGATCGCTGACCCGCAGCCATAGGTTTTAAATTTAGCGTCTTCGATGATGCCTTCGTCATTCACTTTGATTTGTAGCTTCATGACGTCGCCACATGCAGGGGCACCGACCATGCCGTTACCGACGGATGGATCGCCTTTTTCAAACGAGCCAACGTTACGTGGGTTTTCGTAGTGGTCAATTACTTTTTCGCTGTAAGCCATAATTGTTTCCTCAATATGATTGCTCACTGTTGCCAGTTGGCGCGTTTTTCGTATTAGTGGTGCGCCCATTCAACGGTACTTAAATCAATACCGTCTTTGTACATGTCCCAAAGTGGTGACATTTCTCGCAGCTTGTTCACGGCCTCACGGACTTTTTCAATCGCGTAATCCACTTCTTCTTCAGTAGTAAAACGACCAAATGAAAAACGTAGTGAGCTGTGTGCTAGCTCATCGTCGCGTCCTAGCGCACGAAGAACATAAGAAGGCTCAAGGCTTGCTGATGTACACGCCGACCCAGACGATACCGCCAGATCTTTTAGCGCCATCAACAAAGACTCACCTTCAACAAAGGCAAAGCTCACGTTCAAGTTGTGTGGAACGCGCTGCTCCAAATCACCATTAACGTAAACTTCTTCTAAATCTTTGACGCCGTCATAAAAGCGATTACGTAACGCAAGTGCATGTTCAAAATCTTTTTCACGCTCTTCTTTAGCGATACGGAAGGCTTCACCCATACCCACAATTTGGTGGGTCGGTAAGGTGCCTGAGCGCATACCACGCTCGTGACCACCACCGTGCATTTGCGCCTCAATACGCACCCGTGGCTTACGGCGAACATACAAAGCGCCGATGCCTTTTGGTCCGTAAGCTTTGTGCGCGCTGAAAGAAATCAGATCAATTTTCATTTCTTTCACATCTAAAGGCACTTTGCCCACAGATTGTGCAGCATCCACGTGGAACATAATTTTGCGCTCGCGGCATAATTCGCCGATAGCCGAAATGTCCTGAATCACGCCAATTTCGTTATTCACGTGCATGATAGAAACCAAAATGGTGTCATCACGCATCGCCGCTTCTAGCTTTTTCAGATCAACTAAGCCGTTTTCTTCTAGGTCGAGGTAGGTGACTTCAAAGCCTTCTCGCTCTAGCTGCCGGCATGGATCAAGTACCGCTTTGTGCTCGGTCTTGCAGGTAATGATGTGCTTGCCTTTTTTCGAGTAGAAATTGGCAATGCCTTTAATGGCTAAGTTGTCTGATTCCGTCGCGCCAGAGGTGAACACGATCTCACGCGGATCGGCATTGCAATAGTCGGCAATGTTTTCGCGTGCGGTATCAACGGCTTCTTCTGCTTGCCAACCAAAACGGTGCGAGCGAGAGGCTGGGTTACCGAAGACCCCGTCCATGGTCAGATGCTGACTCATTTTTTCAGCAACGCGCGGATCAACCGGACACGTGGCTGAATAATCAAAATATATGGGCAATTTCATGTTTTTCTCCAATTACACCGACATTGGTCATCAGGAGCGAACGTTCACGCCTATGGTGGCGCTATCTTGTTTGACCTTCGAGCTAAACGTGTTTCTTGGCGCCAATGAGGCGTCCAGTTTAGCATCCTGACGATCTGCTACTTGCTTCACTTCGTTATCATGCATCAGCTCACCGAGCGTGATGTCGTTTAGAAAACCGCTAATACGGGCACTTAAGTCGTGCCACAAGGTGTGTGTCAAACAACGGGTTCCGCCTTGGCAATCTGCTTTACCTTGGCATTTTGTCGCATCAACCGATTCGTCAACCGCGGCAATCACCGCGCCAACGGCAATCTCGTTGGCTGCTATCCCGAGACGATAACCACCGCCTGGACCACGAACACTGCTGACCAGTCCCGACTTACGGAGCCGTGAAAAAAGTTGCTCAAGATAAGACAAGGAAATGCCTTGACGCTCAGAGATGTCCGCCAGGGGCACAGGGCCCTGCTCGGCATGAAGCGCCACGTCGAGCATGGCGGTAACCGCATAACGGCCTTTCGAAGTCAATCTCATAACACGCTACCTGTGGTGAATAGATGCTTAAATGGTTACATACCCGAGTATTTTGGTCAAGTATTTACCTGAGTATTTTTGTCAAGTTTTCACCAAGGTGTACGACGCCTCATTTGAAAGGATCAACGTGGGGAGTGATTATCGGTATTTTGCTCGCTCGATGCCGCCTGTTTGGTCACCTTTTCCACCGAAGACAGCACACCTCGTAAAATATTGAGTTCCTGACTCTCTAAGCGCGCGCGATTAAATAAGCGACGTAGTTTTGTCATGACCATGCCAGGGTGCTGAGTACGGATAAACCCTGTTTTAGTAAGAACCGTTTCGAGGTGCGTATAAAAACGCGCCAAATCTTGGTTCAGCGGATAGTCTTGTTCAAGGGTTGGTCCTTGATAGGCTTGACTGTCCAACCAGGCGACACGCATTTCATAACACAGCGTTTGCACAGCCATGGCCAAATTCAAAGAGCTGTAGTCTGGATTGGATGGAATCGAAACATGATAGTGACATGTTTGCAGCTCTTCATTGGTTAAGCCAGTTCGCTCTCGGCCAAAAACGATGGCAACCGGATGTGTTGCGGCTTCTTGAATGGCTTTTTGGCCGCACGCTCGCGCATCCAGCATCGGCCATTCTAATGTTCGGCTTCTTGCGCTGGTGCCTATCACTAGGCCACAATCGGCCACCGCTTCTTCAAGCGTATTCACCACTCTCGCGTTATTGGCAATATCACTGGCCCCTGCGGCTAAGGCAATGGCTTGACCGTCTACTTCACAGCCAGGCGCCACTAATGTCATGTTGGTCAGTCCCATGACTTTCATCGCTCGGGCGGCTGAGCCAATGTTTCCGGAGTGGGACGTGCCTACTAATACAACGCGAATTTGATCTAGCATGATGTTGTTTTCGTCTCTTGCTCTGTCCATCTTGGATGGGATGGGCAGCGGTCTGTCAGATCTGCGCAGTTTATCACAGTGCAATCGATAATACTTCTCAGCTAAGCCTGCGGCTGGTGTCATATTTAGCAGAGGCCACGCGCTTATTGACGGTTAAAAAATACCCACTTTCCTTTTGCTCTGGCTCTGTTATACTCCGCCCCGCTTTCGTTCTTTAACATCCGTTGGGAAAACCGTATGCATCCGATGCTAAACATCGCCGTCCGTGCTGCACGGAAGGCTGGCGATTTTATCGCTAAATCTGCAGAAAACAAAGACAACATCGAAACCGCACAAAAAGGCAGTAATGACTTCGTCACTAATGTCGACAAAGCGGCGGAACAAATCATTATCGATATTATTAAAAAGTCATATCCGGACCACACCATCATTGGCGAAGAGTCAGGCGTGGCGGAAGGCAAAGATAGCGATTATCAATGGATCATCGACCCACTGGATGGCACCACTAACTTCATTAACGACTTCCCGCATTTCTGCGTTTCCATTGCTGTGCGCATTAAAGGCCGTACAGAAATTGGTTGCGTTTACGATCCTATCCGCAATGAGCTATTTACCGCTCAACGTGGTTCTGGCGCACAACTCAATAACAAGCGTATCCGTACTGGCAGCGCCAAAGAGCTTGACGGCACCCTCTTAGCGACCGGCTTCCCGTTTAAAGCTAAACAGCACGCTGAAGGCTTTATCGCCGTTGTTGGGGCGTTGTTTGTCGATTGTGCTGACTTCCGTCGTACTGGATCGGCAGCGCTCGATCTTTGCTACGTTGCCGCGGGCCGTGTTGACGGCTTCTTTGAACTGGGCCTTAAGCCTTGGGATCTGGCTGCGGGTGAGTTAATTGCGCGCGAAGCGGGTGCCATTTGCACTGACTTTAACGGCGGTACCGACTATATGCGCTCTGGCAATATTGTCAGCGGTGGCGCACGTGTGGTGAAAGGTATGCTCGCCAAAGTTCGCGAACACGCGCCTGAGTCGATGAAAAAATAAAGACACCGATAAGATCTTAATAAAAAGCGGCGCTCAATGAGCGCCGCTTTTTTGTACCTGAAGAAGATGACGGCTTGTAAACAATTCGCCACTTGGTCACTGCATAGCCCCACTCTAAGCACAGGGCAAGCGTGGTTAAGGCATCGCGTCGAACTCTTCCCCTTCTTTTTCCACTTCAGGGATCAAGAGGTGCTCGCGCGCAATACCGAGTTTCAAGGCCAGCGCCGAAGCGACATAAATCGATGAGTATGTCCCGACGGTAATACCAATCAACAGTGCCATGGCAAACCCATGGATCATCGACCCACCCAAGGTAAAGAGCGAAATCACCACAAACAAGGTAGTGCCTGAAGTAATGGTTGTCCGACTTAGGGTTTGTGAAACAGACGCATTGATGATTTCGTCTGACTCGCCTTTACGAAGTTTGCGGAAGTTCTCACGAATACGGTCAAACACCACAATGGTATCGTTAAGCGAGTAACCCACGACTGTCAGCAAAGCAGCGACGATAGTGAGATCCACCTCCACGTCGAACAGAGAGAAAATCCCCAGCGTAATAATCACATCGTGAGCCAGCGCCATGACGGCACCGGAAGCTAGACGCCATTCGAAACGGAACGAGACGTAGATCAGGATACAAACCAATGCAATGATGATTGCCAAGCCACCCGCTTCGGTCAGCTCGTCCCCGACATTGGGGCCGACAAACTCGATGCGGCGCATCTCGACGTTATCACCGGTACCGGCTTTGATGGCATTCAGTACTTCATTACCGAGGTTTTCACCTTCCATGTCATCACGTGGGCGCAGCCGAACCATCACGTCCGTGGCGCTACCAAAGTTTTGCACCACCGCATCGCCAAAGCCTTCAGCGGATAACGAATCACGGATTAGGGCAAGATCAGCCGGTTGTTCAAAACCGACTTCAATCAAGGTACCGCCGGTAAAATCGAGCCCCCAATTCAACCATTTGGTTGATAAGGTGACCACAGACGCCGCAATCATGAAGATCGAGAACACGAAGGCCACTTTAGACCAACGCATAAAGTTGATCGACATGTCCGGTTTAAATATTTGAAACATGCTTGGGCTCCCTTAAATCGACAGTTTTTCGACGCGCTTGCCGCCATACACAAGATTTACCAGTGCACGCGTTCCCACGATAGCGGTAAACATGGAGGTCAAAATACCAATCGATAGTGTCACCGCGAAACCTTTAATTGCGCCAGTACCCACAGCAAACAAGATGATCGCCGTAATCAGCGTGGTAATGTTAGCATCGGCAATGGTACTAAAGGCGTTGGAATAACCCCGATCAATCGCATGTTGTGGACTACGCCCTTCGTGCAGCTCTTCTCGAATACGTTCAAAAATAAGTACGTTAGCATCCACCGCCATCCCCACGGTTAAGACAATACCGGCAATGCCCGGTAGCGTCATGGTGGCGCCCGGAATAAGCGACATAATCCCAATAATCAAGATGATATTCGCGAACAAGGCACAGTTAGCAAACAAGCCGAAGCGGCGGTAATACACCAGTGTAAACAGCATGACTGCAACGAGGCCCCATAAACAGGCTTGTATACCCATATTGATGTTTTGCTGTCCCATGGATGGGCCTATGGTGCGTTCTTCAACAATCGAAATGGGCGCAATCAAGGCACCGGCACGTAGCAATAACGCAAGATTGTGAGCTTCAGCTGCTGAGTCGATCCCAGTTATGCGAAAGTCACGGCCTAATGCCGATTGAATGGTCGCTTGGTTAATCACTTCTTCGTGTTTTTCCAAGATCACTTTGCCATTTTCGTCACGCTCACCACTGTCTTTGTACTCAGCAAATACCGTTGCCATCAGCTCGCCAATGTTACGCTTACTGAAGTCAGACATTTTGTCACCGCCCTCGCTGTCGAGCGAGATATTCACCTGTGGGCGACTGTACTCATCACGTGATGAACTGGCATCTGTGATGTGTGAACCGGTTAAGATGACCCGCTTTTTCAACACCGCAGGACGCCCGTCACGCGAGCTCATTAGCTCACTACCGGGCGGAACACGCCCTGCCATCGCTGCAGATAAATCGGCATCTTGGTCGACTTCACGAAATTCCAAGGTCGCGGTCGCGCCGAGAATTTCTTTTGCTCGGGCCGTATCTTGCACACCTGGCAACTCAACCACGATGCGACTCGCACCTTGACGTTGGACCAAAGGCTCTGCGACCCCGAGCTCATTGACACGATTACGCAAAATAGTGATGTTTTGCGCCACCGCGTAGTTACGGATTTCTTTTAATCGCTCTTCTTTGTACACCGCGGTTAAGGTGCCGTCGTCTTCATCAATCGAGAAGTTCATATCCCGATAATTGTTCGACAGTAGCTCGAGCGCTTTATTGGTGTCTTCTGCGTTACGCAAGTTAACCATTACGCGCGTGTTATCTTCGACACGTAAACCACGATAGCGAATGCGCGCTTCACGTAAATCGGTACGAAAGCTGTCTTCTTGCTGGGTAATCAACTTTTCTAGCGCAGCGTCCATGTCCACTTCCATTAAGAAGTGTACCCCGCCACGTAAATCGAGTCCCAATTTCATTGGTGTTGCGCCAAGGGCGTCCAACCAAGAAGGGGTCGCTGGCGCCAGGTTTAATGCGACCACATAGTTATTGCTATCGAAGCGAGACATCAACGCATCACGAGCACTGATTTGCGATTCAGTGTCTTTAAAGCGGTGCTGAAGACAGTGCCGTCTTCAAGCGCAATGGATTGGTAGGGGAGGTCATTAGATTCGAGGGTTTGTTTGATGGAGTCCAGCGCAGTCATATCTACCGAGGCGCCACGCGCCCCGGAAATTTGTACTGCTGGATCTTCACCGTATAAATTGGGAAGCGCATACACGATGCCAATAACCAAGGCTATTAGCACCATGATGTACTTCCACAAAGGATAACGGTTTAGCACAGCATGCATCCTTTATGGTTGCGAGAATTAGAGAGACTGGATAGTACCTTTGGGCAGTACTGCCGTCACGAAGTCTTTTTTAATGGTCACTTCGTTATTGTCGTTAAGAGCAATAACAATAAAGTCATTGTCTTCAGCAATTTGGGTGATTTTACCCACCAAACCACCACCGGTCAGTACTTCGTCTCCTTTGCTCATGGATGCCATTAGGTTTTTATGCTCTTTAACACGCTTAGATTGCGGGCGATAAATCATAAAATAGAAAATAACCGCAAAGAGACCAAGCATAATAAAAAGCTGCATACCGCCACCTTGTGGGCCGGCTTCAGCCGCTGCGTGAGCTTGTGAGATAAACATTCAATCACGTCCTCGTTTTAGTTGTTGAATTCGAAATCAATCGAGCGGTGGCACTTCCTTGCCACGACGCGCGTAGAAATCCGCTACAAAGGCATCTAATCTACCTTCGTCAATCGCGTTACGCAAACCTTCCATGACGCGCTGATAATAACGCAAGTTATGGATAGTATTGAGTCGCGCACCGAGGATTTCATTACAACGGTCTAAGTGGTAAAGATAGGCACGGCTATAATGGCGGCAAGTGTAACAGTCACACTCTGGATCCAGAGGCGAGGTATCACTTTTATGTTTCGCATTACGGATCTTGATCACACCGCCGGTAATAAATAGGTGACCATTTCGGGCATTTCGGGTCGGCATCACGCAATCGAACATATCAACGCCACGACGTACCCCTTCCACGAGGTCTTCCGGTTTACCCACTCCCATTAGATAACGGGGTTTGTCTTCCGGCAACTGCGGGCAGGTATGCTCCAAAATGCGATGCATATCTTCTTTTGGCTCACCGACGGCAAGCCCGCCAACGGCGTAACCATCAAAGCCAATCTCAGTTAGGCCTTCTACCGACACATCGCGTAAGTCTTCATATACACCACCTTGCACAATGCCGAACAGCGCATTTTTGTTACCAAGTTTGTCAAAATGATTGCGACTACGCTTGGCCCAGCGCAGTGACATCTCCATCGACTTTTTCGCTTCAGCGTGCGTCGCAGGATACGGGGTGCACTCATCAAAGATCATCACGATGTCTGAGCCAAGGTCGTATTGGATCTCCATGGATTTTTCCGCATCCATGAA
The DNA here is from genome assembly GCA_000565345.1 of Salinivibrio costicola subsp. costicola ATCC 33508 = LMG 11651. GTDB lineage: Bacteria > Pseudomonadota > Gammaproteobacteria > Enterobacterales > Vibrionaceae > Salinivibrio > Salinivibrio costicola. Next base: position 24,197 of record AQOF01000041.1, read on the forward strand.
AATCCGATCACCGTTAACCGGGTTACGAAAATGCACTCCTTCTTCAGTGATTTTACGGATATCTCCTAAGCTAAAAACTTGGAAGCCGCCAGAGTCGGTTAAAATAGGGCCATGCCACTGCATAAAGTCATGCAAATCCCCATGCAGTCGCATAACTTCTTGCCCCGGACGTAACCATAGGTGAAAGGTATTACCGAGTAAGATCTCAGCCCCGGTGCCTTTCACTTCTTCAGGGGTCATGCCTTTTACGGTGCCATAGGTCCCCACGGGCATAAATGCCGGGGTTTCGACCGTGCCGCGCTCAAAAATCAAACGGCCACGGCGGGCGCGTCCATCGGTTTTCTTTAGTTCGTATTCCACGAATCCTCCTCAGTGCCAGAGAAACAGTCTGGCGTGTGTCTTATGCTAACAAGGTTTACCCTACCGCAAGCTTAGATCACACGAAGCCAGGCTTCGCGTGAACTTAATTAATCAGGTTGTTGCTGACGGGTTATAAACATGGCATCGCCATAGCTGAAAAAGCGATAGCGTTCTTCAACTGCCGCGCGATAAGCGGCCATGGTATGTTCGTAACCGGCAAAAGAACTCACCAGCATGATCAAGGTTGATTCCGGCAAGTGGAAATTGGTGACAAGCACATCCACTAGCTGCCACTGGTAACCTGGATAGATAAAAATCTGGGTGTCATTAAAAAATGGCGCCAGTGGTTCACCTTTTTGCTTCGCCGCTTGTGCTGCACTTTCCAATGACCGTACTGACGTGGTCCCCACCGCAATCACGCGTTTACCTTGTGCACGCGTTTGATTGACCGCATCGACCACCTCTTGAGGCACTTCAGCATACTCGGCATGCATGATGTGCTCTTCAATGTTGTCGACCCGAACCGGTTGGAATGTTCCGGCGCCCACATGCAAAGTAACAAAGGCAATATTGACGCCTTTTTCTTTGAGCGTTGCCATAATGGCATCATCAAAGTGTAATCCCGCCGTTGGCGCAGCCACCGCCCCAGGTTTTTGGTTATACACGGTTTGATAACGCTCTTTATCGCTTTCTTCATCAGGACGGTCGATATACGGCGGCAACGGCATATGGCCGATGTCGTTGAGTGTATCCACTACGCCTTTATCGCTGTTTAGCTGGATTTCGAACAGGGCGTCATGGCGTGCCACCATTTCTGCCGGGATCTGTCCGTCATCACCGAGGAATAATTCAGCACCGGGTTTTGGCGCTTTAGACGCGCGCACGTGGGCAAGGAAACGACGTTCGTCGAGCACACGCTCCACCAGCACCTCTATTTTTCCACCCGAGGCTTTGCGGCCATACACGCGTGCAGGGATCACACGTGTGTTGTTGAACACCATCAAATCCCCAGGTTCAACCAGTTCGAGGATATCTTTAAACTGACGATGCGCTACCTCACCGCTGGTGCCATCAAGTGACAATAAGCGACTTGCACTGCGATCCGGCTGTGGATAGCGCGCAATCAACTCATCAGGGAGTTCAAAGTGAAAATCGGATAATTGCATGACGTTTGCCTAGATAAAAAGCAGGCCGCTAGTATAGGTAGCCCACCGTGAATATCAAGCGAGCGAAGCAGGCAATCGTTTCAGTGCGCATTAATAGCATGGCGATATTTACGTTTGAAGCCTTTGCCGGATGATTAACTTTGGCGGATGATTAACTTTGCCGGATGATTAACTTTCGCGGATGATGTCCTTTTGCAGATCATTGCCTTTTGCGAATAATAGCCTTTTGCGGATAATAGCCTCGCGCAGATAATTGATGTGTATCACGTCCACCCCGTGCCAAGTGCACTACAGTTAAACTAATCCTGTGCACTGATAACAAGGAGGTGCCATGTTTACCGTTGATGATATGATGACTCGCCATCCACATACACTGAGTCCGGATCATACGCTTGATGATGCCCACCGCTTAATGCGCGCGGAACGCTTCCGTCACTTACCCATCGTCGATGATAATGAACGCTTGCTTGGGCTAGTTACCCAGCGCGATGTGCTTTCAGCCCAGGCATCGTCTTTAGGAAAAGCAACCAATGGCGATCATCAAATCCATACCCCACTCGCACAATTTACCGATAAGCAACTTGTCACCGTCTCGCCAGAGGCGTCGTTACGTGCCGCAGCATTATCAATGTTAGCGCGTAAAATAGGGTGTTTACCCGTGATTAGAAATCAACGCCTTGTTGGGATCATTACTGATAGTGACTTTGTCGCCATTGCGTCGACCTTGCTCGAAATTCAAGAAGAAAGCGAGCCGATGGAAGAAGGTGAATAAACAAAAGGGAGTGTTTCCACTCCCTTTCTGGCTTCATTTCCATGATAACGGTTTTAATTAAAACTGATCTTCTTCCGTTGAGCCCGTCAGTGCGGTTACCGAAGATTGACCGCCTTGGATAATATTAGTCATCTGGTCAAAATAGCCAGTACCGACCTCCTGCTGGTGAGCCACAAACGTGTAACCACGCTCCGCCGCAGAAAATTCAGGTCGCTGTACCTTCTCTACATAATGGCGCATTCCCTCACCTTGCGCATAAGCGTGGGCAAGATCGAACATGTTGTACCACATGTTGTGAATGCCCGCTAAGGTGATGAACTGATACTTGTAACCCATGTCGGACAGCGCTTGCTGGAAACGAGCGATGGTGTCGGCATCCAAGTTCTTTTCCCAGTTAAAGGATGGCGAGCAGTTATATGCCAATAATTGATCCGGATATTGCGCATGAATCGCCTCGGCAAATTGACGTGCTTCTTCCAGATCCGGTGTCGCGGTTTCACACCAAATCAAATCAGCATACGGTGCATAAGCGAGACCACGGGAAATCGCTTGTTCAATCCCTGGACGCACGCGATAAAAACCTTCTGCGGTGCGCTCACCTGCAATAAAGTCTTTATCATAAGGGTCGCAGTCTGAGGTAAGCAGATCAGCCGCATTAGCATCGGTACGAGCAATCACGAGCGTGTCAGTCCCTGCAACATCCGCCGCCAAACGCGCTGCAACCAGCTTTTGCACGGCTTCTTGGGTTGGCACCAATACCTTTCCACCCATGTGACCACACTTTTTCACTGACGCCAATTGATCTTCAAAGTGGACGCCTGCTGCGCCTGCCTCAATCATATTGCGCATCAACTCATAGGCGTTGAGTACACCACCAAAGCCAGCTTCGGCATCGGCAACAATAGGGAGAAAATAATCAGTCCCCTCTTCTGGGGTTCCACCTTTTGACCACTGTATTTGATCCGCGCGGCGAAAAGCATTGTTGATACGTTTAACAACCGAGGGGACTGAGTCAACTGGATACAGTGACTGGTCCGGATACATACTGGACGCTGTGTTATTGTCGGCTGCCACTTGCCAGCCTGACAAGTAAATAGCTTCAATGCCGGCTTTTGCTTGCTGCACAGCTTGGCCACCCGTTAACGCGCCCAAGCAGTTAACATAGCCTTTTTTCGCACTGCCGTTAACAAGGTCCCACAGCTTAGCTGCGCCGCGTTTAGCAATGGTATTCTCGGGGACAAAAGAGCCGCGCATACTGACCACTTCTTCAGCGGTGTACGTTCGCTTTACGTTTTTCCAGCGTGGATTTTCAGCCCAATCCTTTTCCAGTTGCGCGATTTGTTGTTGGCGAGTCAAAGTCATGTTCCATTCCTCTTTGTTAGCAGAGCCTTGTCAGCCCTTCGCTTTCATTCCATGTTGTTGTTTTGCTTCCATGCCCATTAAGGCAAATACTCGTACCCTGGTAAGGTTAAGAAGTTAACTAGCTCATCACTGGTTGTCAGCTCGGCCATTAACGTTGCCGCTTGGCGGTATCGCCCTTGAGCAAAACGTTCAGTGCCCAGTTCGTTTTCAAGCACAGCCATTTCTTCTTCGAGGTACTGCGTAAATAGCTCTTTGGTTACCACGTTGCCATTGCTGAGCGGCTTTTGATGCTTGATCCATTGCCAGATCGACGCACGCGAAATTTCGGCGGTCGCCGCATCTTCCATCAAGCCGTAAATCGGCACACAGCCATTACCCGAAATCCATGCCTCGATATATTGGACCGCAACCCGGATATTGTGGCGCATGCCCGCTTCGGTGCGTTCTCCATCGCAAGGCGCAAGCAAATCCGCCGCGGTAATTGGCGCATCTTGCTCACGAGAAACCGTTAGCTGATTCGGCTTATCGCCGAGCGCTTTATCAAAAATGGCTTTCGCCGTGTCTGCTAATCCGGGGTGGGCAATCCAGGTTCCATCATGGCCATTATTTGCCTCTAGCGTTTTATCTTTTTCGATTTTCTCGAGCACTTGTTGGTTTTCGGTTGGGTCTTTGCTCGGGATAAATGCCGCCATCCCTCCCATGGCCAATGCACCGCGCTTATGACAGGTTCTCACCAACAGTCGCGAGTAAGCATTGAGAAAAGGTTTGTCCATGGTGACCACCTGACGGTCAGGTAGCACCCGATCAGGATGATTACGAAGTGTTTTGATATAACTGAAAATATAATCCCAGCGACCGCAGTTCAGCGCGACGATGTGATCGCGTAAGTGATATAAAATCTCATCCATTTCAAACACGGCCGGTAGGGTTTCGATCAATACGGTTGCTTTGATCGTGCCTCGGCTTAGCCCAAATTCATCTTCTGCAAATGAGAACACATCGCTCCACCACGCCGCTTCTTGATAGGCTTGTAGTTTGGGCAAGTAGAAGTAAGGACCGGATCCTGTCTCAAGCAACCGACGATAGTTATGGAAAAAGTAGAGCGCGAAATCAAATAAAGCCCCAGGTAGCGGTTTACCTTGCCACATGACATGTTTTTCTGTCAGATGAAGGCCCCTAACCCGGCAGATCAGGCGCGCGGGATCATCGTTAAGTTGATAACGCTTTCCTGTCTCTGGTTGTTCGTAGCTGATGGTGCCGTTGATAGCATCGCGCAAGTTGCGCTGCCCCTCGACCACTTGTGGCCAAGCTGGTGCGAACGAGTCTTCAAAGTCCGCCATAAACACTTTCACATTGGCGTTCAGGGCGTTGATCACCATTTTCCGATCCACTGGGCCTGTAATTTCTAGCCGTCGATCTTGTAAGTCTTTGGGGATGCCACGAATGGTCCAATCATCGTGGCGAATCGATTGCGTCTCAGGAAGGAAATCGGGCAGCTCTCCCGCATCAATACGCTGTTGGCGCTGCTCGCGAGTGGCCAGAAGCCCAGGTATACGATCCGCAAATCGATTAGCCAAACTGGCTAAAAAACACAAGGCATCATCGGTTAGGATTTCTGCCTGCGCTGGGGTAACGGTCTCGTTAATTACCAGTGATTCGCGTAAGGTTGAGCATGCTTCTGTCATATCGCCTCCCTGGCTGTCATTTGTAATCCAATCACAACAAAAATTGTTTACGGACATCAAGTGGCATCTCACTCACTCAACGCCACGCTAGTTATCTTACGTTGACTCAACCTCGGATAAAAATCAACCTAACACCTCACACCTATCAATCAAAAACCAGCAATAAACACTTAAAATCAGACATTTAAATAGTTTAGAGCATAAGCTCGAATATGCTTTTTTGAATGGATTAGCAGAATGATGTAACACTGCTACCAAGATCATATTTTTGTCACTTAAGTGTAACCACTTACGTAATTAAGTTACAAAACAAGCCACTAGCAACTGAACAAAAAAGTTGTTTTTTTATTTAAAATCAATAATAATTAGCTTGTAAAAATAAAAGCAGCACTCAGGCGTGCTGCTTTTTTTCGTGTATAATAATCCAACTCGTCGGCATCGCGGTTTTTATGACACTCAAACAGAATA
>AQOF01000042.1 GCA_000565345.1 Salinivibrio costicola subsp. costicola ATCC 33508 = LMG 11651
GTGAACTGAGTAACAATTATTTTCGCGCCGCGTTTGTCTTTCTAAGCTGCCTGTGCGGCAGTGAACAAGTTCGCGTGTGTCTTCAATCGTGATGATCCTTTCTAAGCTGCCTGTGCGGCAGTGAACAACTCAAAGCTGATCATCCACTGGCGCTTTTGTTTCTAAGCTGCCTGTGCGGCAGTGAACAAGAATCGATGAAGCTCATTCAAGATACAATGTTTCTAAGCTGCCTGTGCGGCAGTGAACGGTAAAACTGCCTCTGCCGTGCAGATGTTTAATTTCTAAGCTGCCTGTGCGGCAGTGAACTATAGAATAACGAAATAATAGCCTGTGACAACAGGCCGTTAGGATAAAAATCGTTTTTTACCCTTATTTAAAACGCCCAGTCGTAACTGACTGTATTCGCTATTTATTTCTAAATATCCCAAAAACAAGGGTAAAAGCATTGCTCAGTCTGAGGGCTCACGCTGATCGGTCTTTCATGCTCGACGCGTACTGTTTGCCACTAGAGCAAGGAGACCGATATGGCATTGAACGAGCAACCGGGAGACATTGACCGGATCATTGAGATGGCGTGGGAAGATAGAACCCCGTTTGAGGCGATTGAGACGCTGTATGGCTTGCGTCAGGATGACGTCATCGCTTTGATGCGGCGCGAGTTAAAACCACGCAGCTTTAAGGTATGGCGTGAGCGGACGCGCGGGCGTAAAACCAAGCATCAGGCCCTACGGTCAGAGCACGTCTTACGTAGCCATTGCAAGACGCAATACAAAATAAAATCCGCTAAAAAGTGATAGGTTTAGCGATAGATCGTGTTTTGTGAATAACGTGGATGCGTTAATTGGGCGTCTCCGAAACGTTACGGGAAGGTGACAGCCAATTTGTCACTTTCTTATAACACGAGGCCTGCGTGCCAAACCTCATAAAACACTCAGTTAAGATCTTAAATATCAGTCAGTTAAAAAGTTAAACACCGACTAATCCAACCAGTTATCCACAGTTTCTGTTGATAGTAAATGCACAACATAAAACTTATTTAAAACATATAAATCATGCATTTACCGAGGAAAAAAGGTTTTTTATAGAAATTTCTTGACGACGCTGAGGATAAGGAAGCAATCCATCCTTTAGTTTAACCATCGACGCGCAACTTCCATCAACAACTTATCTTTATAGGGATGAGCAAGTAACGTTATCCCATAGGGCACGTTATCGTGAGTGAATAAAGGCATTGTTAGTTGTGGTAATCCACACACATCGGCTAACGCCATAAGGCGGCGCTGGGCGAGATTAAAGGTATCACTGGCGGGTTGGTCTGCATCACGGGGCAAAATCGCGCCTGGTGTTGAGGGAATAATCAATACCTTATCACTCGGCCACATGGCGGTAATGGTATCGCGTAGCTGCTTGCGCGTTTTCTTGGCCTGATAATGGGCTTTGTAATCCACTTCCCGCAGCCGTTCAAGGTAGCCTTGGGTTGAGGTAGGTAAGTCGAGTTCGGCGCTGTCTAGCCAAGCTTGATACATCAGTAAAAATTCTTGACTGGCAATCGCAACTTGGGTTTTCTCTACCCGAGTAAACACCAATTTATTCATCGCTAAGGTGGTTTCTTGGGGAAGGTGAAGCTTTTCGAGGTGTTGGTAGACCTGCTTCATTGCTTCATCCGAGTAAAACAAGGCAAAAATTGGCTCAGCAATGACCACACCTTGAATATTGGTGACCGCGGTTGAGGGCTTTGCCACCAGCTCTTGAAACTGACTTAAATCTCCGAGACTCGCACTGCACACGCCAATGTTATCAAAGGTATCAGCCATGGCGATTATCCCGGTAGTATCGACCAAACCAGGCGTGGGCCGATAGCCATAGAGGCCGCAATGCGCGGCGGGGATCCGCACGCCCCCGAACGCATCATTGCCTAAACCCAGATCCGCCAGTTTTTTCGCCACTGCGACTGCGATACCGGCATTGGCACCACCCACACGGTATTGACGATAGTGGGGGTTGCGAAGTTCGGCGTAAAAAGGATTGAATCCGGTGATACTAAAGCCGAGCGGATCGATTTGCACCTGGCCGATCACACTGGCACCCTGCGCCATCATCGTTTTCACCACGCCCGCATCTTGGCTTGCGGCTGTGCGCGTTTCCGACCAAGCCGGAATGCCTATCCCGGACACACACGCTTCGAGCGATACCGAATGCGACACCGCTATCTTGTGGCGCCGAAATACGCCGCTTGCACTGTCTTGCCGCGGTGGCTCAAATTGGTGCGCGAACATCGCTTGATCGAGCATAGTGACTGGCCTCAAATAAGTGTTATTGCTTACTGATCAGTGTAATACATTCAGGCGATACTGAGTTGAAATTCCTTCTATCTGACGGTTGCCATCTTTAACCGAGAACACTCGGGGTAACGCTGCCTACTCACGGTTCACCGCAGTAAGATCCGATGTTTGTCGGCACGATTGTTCAAACGCCCTTAACTTCGGGGTCAGATCAGCACTCACAAAGGTGTCATCGAATATTTGTACCTTACGTGCTAATTGCCAACTATCGATAGATGCCCCTTGGCCATAAGGAATCGCATACACATGAAAATGCTGCCGCTGCGCGACGTAATCGAGATTAGGTGGCACGCGCAACGGTTGATAACTGCGGTTCAAATAGATGTAAAAATCGCCCACGCAATTTGCCACGATGTATGAGCCTTGTTGACTACGTAGCGCGAGATACGGCTGGGCGATATCAGTATATTGATTGATATGCCATTTTTCTGCCGTCGGGTTGAGTTCAATCATCGGTGCGGCCGGTAAACTCGGTGGCGGTGCTGCGGGCGACTGAGTGGCGGCAACAGTATCAACCGGCTCAGAGGCTGGTGGCTTGGGATTAATGATACGTACACGTTGCGCGGTATCAGGCTGGCTGTCACCGATAAGTGGAGCAAGCCACCGTTGCCATTGCCCAATAGGCACCATTACCAGCGCAATGGCGCACCATGAGGCCAATACCCAACGCCAAGCCAGCCCAGGTTTGGCCGGTTTTAAAGTGACTGGAGTGGCTTTATGCGTCAGCTCCGTTTCTAGCTGTTCCACGCGCGTTAACGCATCTTTAAGCTCGCGGTTGCGTTGTGTGGCCTCTTTTTTTTCTTTGTCGTGCTCACGTGTCAGGCGCGTATGTTGTCCGTCTAATGATTGGTGCTGACGCTCAAGTTTTTGGTACTGCTCTCGCCACTGACGATTATCAAACTCAAGTTTGGCAATTTTAGCCGTGAGGTGTGCCGGAATTTGTTGGCCGGCCTGACGAGATTTGAGGGTGCGGTTTTCTTGCTGCAACACCGCTAACTCTTTTTGCAGGCGTGCAATCTGGCTACGTAACGCCGCCTGACTTCCCTCGTTTTGCGTTTGCCCTAAAGCGCTATCGTCGCCCTTCCCTGATTTAACGGCCTGGTATGCTTCACTGACCAGCTGCATCAACCCAGTGCTGCCACCTTTATCCGGATGCACACGGCTAGAAAGTCGCTTATAGCGTTGTTTAACCTGCGCGGCCGTTTCGCCGGCATTCACGCCTAAAAGTTCGTTCCAAGTGGTCATGCTAGGGCTCGTTGAGTCAGTGGTTACCGATTAATGGTAATAATAATATCGGCCAATGTCTTAAAACATTGAGCCACCTCGTTTAAAAACGGGCGTTAATCAGTGCAAGAAACACTTAGGCAACTGACACATATCACGCGGTATCGTTAGCCAGTAGAACCTTCTATAAAGCGATAATTTTTACCTTTTCAGAAGAACAATGCCCTGTTCACTTAATTTTGCATTGCATTCATATTTCTGTGATCTATCATACTTTCCGTCATAACGACGTTCCGATGAAGACAGCAGGAGAGAGATGGCAAATGCCATCCGCCGAAGAAGTAAATCTTTCAGGCACTTAATTGTATGGACTGCTGTTGGAGGAAACTCTGGAGAGACCCGTTAATTCGGGCGCCGAAGGAGCAAGCTTGTTTTCAAGTGAAACTCTCAGGCAAAAGGACAGAGGAGATACCCACCCCAATATGTAGCACTTTTGTTAATATTAGTGTGGTCTATCTTCTCCTTTGATGTTTAAAGGGGGATTAATGCCATTTTTTTCACAACTACCCGATATACCCGCGCTTCTTGCCACCATTGACGACTGGATTTGGGGCCCACCGCTTTTATTGTTATTAACCGGTACCGGGCTCTTTTTTACCGTTCGCTTGGGCTTGCTCCAATTCCGCCGTTTGCCCTTTGCGCTCAAGCAAATATTTAAACCTTCTGATGCAAGCAGCCAAGGCGATGTCTCTGGTTTTGCCGCGCTATGTACCGCATTATCTGCCACCATTGGTACCGGTAATATTATCGGGGTTGCCACAGCAATTTCGTTAGGGGGCCCAGGCGCACTATTTTGGATGTGGTTAGCCGCTTTTTTAGGGATGGCGACCAAATACGCTGAGTGTTTACTGGCGGTGAAATACCGCGAAACCGATCATAAAGGTAATATGCTTGGCGGGCCGATGATGTACTATCCAAAGGCGCCGGCAAGCCGATATTAGCCAAATTATTTGCCTTATTCGGCATCGGCGTGGCTTGTTTTGGTATTGGCACTTTCCCACAGGTGAACGCCATTAGTAGCGCCGCGACCCATTTGTTTAATATTCCCACCGTTGCCGTCGCCGCTATCCTTACGGTGCTAGTGGCGTTAGTGACTATCGGAGGCGTGAAATCTATTTCGGCCGTCGCCGCCAAAATCGTTCCTGTGATGGCCGTATTATACGTCGCTGCCTGCTTGTGGGTACTCGGCGCCAATATATCCCAATTACCCCATGCGGTTGGCCTGGTGTTTGAGTCCGCGTTTAACGGCATGGCAGCCACCGGCGGCTTTGCTGGGGCCGGTATGATGCTCGCCATTCAATCAGGGATTGCCCGTGGTGTGTTCTCTAACGAGTCTGGCCTAGGGAGTGCCCCCATTGCCGCGGCGGCCGCTAAAACCGACTCGTGCGTTGAGCAAGGGTTGGTATCAATGACAGGCACCTTTATCGATACCTTGGTAATTTGTACCATGACAGGGTTAACGTTAATTTTAACGCAATCATGGTCAGGCGAATTAGCGGGAGCAGCAATGACATCGCATGCCTTTGCCGTGGGCATGGAGAGCAGCATTGGCCCTATGTTAGTAAATATCGGCCTACTCTTTTTCGCCTTCACGACGATTTTAGGCTGGCACTACTATGGCGAGCGCTGCGTCGCGTACTTGTTTGGCAAAAAAGCGATTTATATCTATAAACTATTCTTTATCGGCTTGATTGCATCCGGTGCCTTTATTCAACTGAATACGATCTGGATTCTTGCCGATATTGTTAATGGCTTAATGGCGGTCCCCAACCTCATCGGTTTGTTACTGCTGCGTAAAGTCGTGATTGAAGAAACCCAAGCGTATTTTTCGTCACAAGACAGTGACCAGGCCAGAGAGATAGCGCAATCCTGTTCACAATCAGCATGATCGCGTGCCAGTTACTTTTTACAAAAAAGCCGGTTCATAGACTGAACCGGCTTGTTGTGCATATGTGGGGCGAGGGAGATTAAGCGTATTGACGCTCAGCTTCCTCAATCCCTAACTTACCAAGAATTGCTTGAGGATTGATAAAGTGATTCACCCGCACCTCGTGCTCTACCTTGTCACCCACCGCGACGAATTCATAGTTCAGTGATTGCGTGGCTTGCTTATCCCATACACCATCACCGAAATAGATTCGACGATCAAAATACACACCGTAATCTTGTTTGGCTCGAAATGCCGCCAACGCCATGACTTCACTCCGGCTCATGGCATCTGAGCAAGATGAAAATACAATGCCGTCGATATTAAAACCTGCCGCTTTTAACTTCATCCGTGCGGTTTCTTCCCACCCGCCGGTGGCAATAGCTAATTCAACCGAGGCACATGGCGCATGTGTTCTACAAATTCCACCGCGCCGGGAATTGGCGCTAAGCCTTTCTCTGCAATCCTAACCGCCAATTTTTGCCTAAACACCTGTTTGATCTCTCTAAACAGCCTGATCTTGTCATGGTTGAGTCCATGGGTGTCGATTAACTCTTCGATGATCCCCGCATCGGTCACATTGGTGTAGCTTCCCCAATTATCTGGAACCGCTAAACCTGTGACTTCATCAATCGCCTGGCTGAAACACTCGTGGTCCATTTGGCAGCTGTCTACCAGCGTACCGTCCACATCTAACATAAATAAGTTTTTCACGCACATTTCCTCAAATCCCGTTGTGTCCCACAAGTGACCGACTTGTGATTTGATCGGGCGCTTTGCCGTTCTTGATCTTCGTTTTTTGTCAACACGGTGGGCATTATAACATTATTTTTACATTCTGGACGACTATCGGGCGACATCATACGCCCCTATTCACTCAGCGCAACGCTACCGTGAGAAATAACCGGACCCAACAAAAATTTTGAACAAGTTTAACGAATTTATACGCTGGTTTTACCGTGTCGTTTCTCTACACTCTAACGTGTGCTGAATCACGCCAATACATTTTAAGGAGAAATATATGAAAGCGCTGGTCTTAAAATCAAGCATTCTCGGCCCCTACTCTAGCTCAAACGCAGTCATTGACAGTGTAGTGGATTCCCTGTCTCCAGAGACGCTGATTGAGCGTGACCTGGCGGCGACTCCTTTGCCTACGCTAACAGGAAATAACGTCGGTGGTTTGCGTGGCGCAGACGAGCTCACTGAGCCGCAACAACAGGTGCAACAAGCATCGGACCAACTGATTGAAGAAATACAACAAAGCGATACTCTAGTGATCGCGGCACCTATGTATAACTTTACCATCCCCGTGCAGTTAAAAGCATGGATTGATCTGGTTGCCCGTGCAGGGGTAACGTTCCGCTATACCGAAAACGGGCCTGAAGGCCTGCTAACCGGTAAGCGCGCCATTGTGGTCACCACACGAGGGGGGATGCATAAAGGAGGAGACACGGATCATGTCACCGGATATATGCAAACGGTGCTTGGCTTTATTGGGATCACAGATGTCGAGTTTGTCTATGCAGAAGGCCTCGCCATGGGCGAAGAAAGCGCGACAAAAGCCATCGCCGAGGCGAAGCAAACACTGAAGCGCCTTGCCTCTTAATGCGTCTTTGTTTGTAAATGATTGATCAGAGCCTGCCTCGTTGCAGGCTTTGACGCATTTGATCTTACCACCGTCAGGATTGGTGATACGTCTTGCCAGTGTTACCATGAGCACTTATCGCAGGGTATTGACTCTGCTTTCTTTTGTTTGATCAAATTGGATTCGATTGTGACAGACGCGGACCAGCCAACCTTTTTTATTTACGACTTTGAGACGTTCGGTACCCATCCGGGTAAAGACAGGCCTTGCCAATTTGCTGGCGTTCGCACCGACAGTGATTTTAATATTATTGGCGAGCCTCTGGTGCTATTTTGTCAGCCCCCCAATGATTACTTGCCGGCCCCAGAAGCTTGTTTGGTCACAGGCATTACCCCGCAACTCGCACTGAAAAAAGGGCTGCCCGAACCCGAGTTTATTGCCCAAATCCATGCGGCTCTGTCTCAACCGAACACCTGTGTAATTGGCTATAACAATGTTCGGTTTGATGACGAAGTGACACGGTATACCTTATATCGTAACTTTTTTGACCCATATGGGTGGAGCTGGCAAAACGGAAACTCGCGCTGGGATTTACTCGATGTGATGCGCGCCTGTTATGCGTTGCGGCCTGAAGGGATTGAATGGCCACATGACGAAAACGGTAAGCCCAGTTTTAAGTTAGAAAACTTATCCGTCGCCAATGGCATTGAACACAGTGATGCGCATGACGCCATGGCGGATGTGCACGCGACCATTGAGTTAGCGAAAAAAGTGAAAGCCGCGCAACCTCGGTTGTTTGATTACCTTCTCACTCACCGCCATAAGAATAAAATTAAGCACCTGATTGACGTGGTCAACATGACACCACTGGTACATGTCTCAGGTATGTTTGGCACCGAGCGAGGCAACACCAGTTGGGTTGTGCCAGTGGCATGGCATCCTGACAACCCCAATGCCGTGATCACTGTTGATCTTGCCCGCGATCCCTCACCTTTATTCGCGCTTGATGCCGATGCCCTCCGTGAGCGTTTATATACTCCTCGGCAAGCATTGAGTGACGACCAATTGCCGGCACCATTAAAGCTTATCCATATCAATAAGTGCCCGGTCTTAGCCGATGCCAAAGTACTTCGTCCTGACGATGCCGCGCGTCTTGGCGTGGATAGAGAAGCATGTCTTCAACATCTTAAAGCACTAAAGGCGGCGCCCGAAATCCGAGAGAAGCTGGTGGCTGTCTTCGCGCAATCCAAGCCCTTTGACAATCAAGATGTTGATAACGCACTGTATGCTGGCTTTTTTTCAAAAAGTGATCGCAGCGCGATGGACATTATCCGCGCGCAAGATCCAGAAAACCTTGCCGGGATTGACTTGAGTGTCGACGATTGGCGCATCAAACCTCTGTTGTTTCGTTATCGTGCCCGCAACTATCCGTGGACACTTACTGACGATGAACAAAAACAGTGGTTTATGCACCGCCGCGATTATTTTGAAACACACCTTCCCACGTACATGGACAACCTACAGCAACTGGCGGATCATCATCAGGCGGATGAGCACAAGGTCCGTATCTTGAAAGCGGTCTACCATTACGTCGAATCATTAGTCGGTTAGCCTCGATAGACGATGTCGTGTTTTTCGATAGGTTCAACAACCGTTATGGCGTCATAGCGGTTGTGCTTTTTTAATCTATTGTTATTCCTTATAAAATCAGAAAATTCAACATTATGCCTGCATAACTAGACCCAAAAAAGACATGCTAACGAGTTGCAGTTCTGTGATTTGAGTCCACACTTTTATAAAAGCTGTCGTTTGGAGTGGGCTTGATGATGACAACAAAAGTAAATACACGCTGTTACCGTTTTCCTGAAGTAGATTTTGAGCCAGAGAGTCGCACACTGTATTGGACGGATCAGGCAATCACGGTTTTGTCGTATGAAGAATCACGAATGCTCGAAATGCTTTGTTATTACGCAGGCGAGGTGTTGTCAAGTCGCACCTTGTTTAAACAAGTCGCATTACCCGACAGTTCTTTTGCACAACACCAAAGTGTGGTCACTTCGCTCATGGCTAAGTCTTACCGCAACGGTAAAAAGTGCTTGCCCTTTGACGTGGTTGGCGAGTTTGGTTTTCGTGTTGCTTTACCCCAACAAACCTTTGCGCAACGGCCAACCACGCCGGCGGAAAATCAACCTGATCTCACCCCATCCCCGGCAACGCAATCACCGGCATTAGGGGATCCCTCTTTTAGCATTACAAAACCGCTTATTGTGTTGATTGCGACCGCGAGCCTCATTATTGGCATTACTGCGTTATTAACGCAGTAGCTGTTCGTCGACGCGAAATCCGAGTACTTTCGAGCTCACACTCACACTATTCGCGTTGTGAGCTCAGATCGTTGATGTTTTATCTGACCTTGTCTTATCTCTAATGATCGTGGATCCGGTGACCTTCGCGCTGGCAACATTGGCTTTTGCAGCGTTAGCGTTGGCAAAATTAGAAGGCGAAAAAACATTGATGTCACTCTAACTTTCAGCAACGAAATCAGTTTTGCATATTATGCGTGACTTTTATCACATAATTATCAGGAGTGCTTCCCTACACTGAGCCTCCGTTAATGACTAAGAAGTGATGCTATGCGAACTGCACTAACCGATGCACTGACACAATTGCCCGACGCATTACAACGCGTTGTCTCTGATTGGATAACTGACACACACTTTGGTGCGACATTTTCACCAGAGCAAGTGGCGCAAATGGAAGCCGAAAGTGGCCTATCTGGCGCCGCATTGCGTCTTACTCTATTGCCAATAGCGGCGGCTTATGCGGTGACTCCGATATCAACGTTTAACGTTGGCGCCATCGTTCGTGGCGAAGATGGCACCCTATACTTGGGAGCCAATATTGAGTTCACAGGGGTGCAACTAGGCCAAACCATTCACGCCGAGCAATGCGCGATTGCCCATGCGTGGACCAAAGGGGCAACTCGCTTAACCGATATCACGATCAACTACAGCCCATGTGGTCATTGCCGTCAGTTTATGAATGAGCTAAACGGTGCAGAATCACTCACCATTCAGCTACCAAAAACGGATCCCAAACCGTTACATGCGTATTTACCTGATTCCTTTGGTCCTGCCGATTTAGGGGTTGAATCACGTTTATTAACTGACGCGCCACACCAGTTACCCACAGACGATATTGATATTCCACTACTCAAAGCTGCCGCCGATGCAGCGAACCGAAGTCATGCACCGTATTCGGGTAACTACAGCGGCGTGGCCGTTGAAACATCTGATGGGGCGGTTTTCTCTGGGATGTATGCCGAAAATGCGGCGTTTAACCCGAGTTTACCCCCGCTTCAAGTGGCGCTCATTGCGACCAATATGGCCGGCTATCACTGGGACGACATTCGGTCGGTGGCGCTGGCCGAGATGACAAACAGTACGGTGAGCCATCTGACCGATACCCAAGCCACATTGGACGCGATGGATCCTGATATTCCTTTCGTCTATTCGACCCTTTCAACTTAACCACATGATACGCTTGGCCTCAGCGGGGATTTCTGATCGCTCTGAGGCCTAATTTGCGCTACTATCCGTACGTCTTTTTTCGGATTGTCACGGTAATGAAACAAGTTCATCATCCCCTCCAAGGCGCGGCCTGGATGCTCACTGCAGGCTTATGCTTCGCATTAGTCAACAGCCTTTCTCAATATGTTAGCTTCAAGTTGGGCTTGCCTTCGACGACCGTTGCTTTTATTCAATATGCCATTGCCTTAGTGGCCATGATCCCCTGGTTAAAGCAACTGGGGATTCGTCAATCTTTAAAAACCCAGCACCTTGGGCAACATTGTTTGCGGGTGTTTATTTCTGTTATTGGGATCCAACTTTGGCTATGGGCGCTCGCTTATCCGGTTCCCATTTGGCAAGGCATAGCCCTACTAATGACATCACCGCTGTTTGCAACCATAGGATCGGGGCTATTTCTTCGTGAACGGGTTGGTATTGCACGTAGCTTGGCCACACTTGCGGGTTTTTGTGGCGCGATGATTATCCTAGAACCTTGGTCAAATGGTTTTACATGGGCAACGTTACTGCCGATAGGCGCCGCTTTCTTTTGGGCGACCTATTCATTAATGGTGAAACGGTTATCAGCCTACGATCCACCGACCACGATGGTCGTTTACCTCCTTTTGTTGATCACCCCATTTAATCTACTCTTGGCCGTGCCTGACTGGACACTGCCGTCATCTGCAATGGCATGGTGGATGCTGTTCGGTGCTGGAATGCTCACCGCACTCGCACAGTGGGCAATAGCCAAAGCCTATGCCGCGTCAGATGCCTCGTTTGTTCAGCCGTTTGATCACGCTAAACTGCCGCTGAACGTCCTCTTTGGTTGGCTGGTATTCAGCTGGGTTCCACCTGGCCGGCTATGGCTCGGCGCAGGAATTATTATCGCAGCCGTTTTCTTTATTACCCACTGGGAATCACGACAGTCTAATCAACCTCGAGTCAAAACCGTCTAGCGCAAAACGGCGCTATCCGAGCATGGCTCTACCAAACCGAGCACTAAGCGTTGGCTTTTATCAACCAGACTTGCTCACCTCGGTCACCCTCTGGCTCGGTTTGCGTCTCTAACAACCTAATATCGAGCCCTGAAAACGCCTCTTCCACTATTGACGTATCGATGGAAAACGGCGGATTATCATCGGCCTGCGGATAAAACAAGGTGATCAGTAATAGGCGGCCTCCCGGCGCTAAAAGATCACGCACACGATGCACATACTGATCCCGCATCGACGGTGGCATCGCCACCAAAGCGGCACGATCGTAGATCAGCGAAGTCGGGCTCAAACGTGCAGTAAAAAAGTCACCACTGATCAACTCCAACTCATCGAAACAATAATGTGTATGACCCGACGGCGCACGGTGAACTTGCGGGGTATACAGGTTTTCTGAAAAAAAGGCCCGTATCGCGATATCACTCAGTTCTACACCAATCACATGTTCGTGTTTTTCCGCAAGCCAGTTTAAATCGATGGATTTGCCACACAAAGGCACCAGTACTGTCTCATCGGGCATTGGACAAAGTGTTGACCAGTAACGCATAAGCATTGGGTGCACACTGTCCCGATGAAACCCTATTTGATTTTCAGCCCAACGCTGATGCCAAAATTCTTGTTCCATGGTTTCTCCGAGAAGATGAAAAGCGGCCAGTTTAGCAAGTTATTAAATCAATCTCATTAGCAATTGCTTAAAAACGGGTGGAAATTGTTCACGATCTTGATCACAAATTAGTCAACGAGTAACTTGCGAGGCAGTCCACAAACAAGTACTGTTTATACATACAGTAATGATCATATATACAGGTGCTTTATGTACGCGATGTCTAATGAGTCAAATCAAGCAACGACGCAAACGTCAGTACAGATGCGTGACGGAAGCTATTATTCCTCTGCGTTGAACGCACAGACAGCCATCAATGCCCATTGGCTGTCGATGTTACAGGCGCTAGCATTCAAAGCACGACAGCAAAAGTGGATCACGATCATTAATCCACCCCGCTCATTGAACGCCGAGCAGCTTAGTCATTGGGGAATTAATACCAATCAGGTAAGGATGATTTATCGTCGGCATGGGTTTGACGATGAAGCACTGATTGACGCCGCAATGGCCGCAGATACGTCATGTGCGATCATTGCGTTTACACCCACATTGACACGTTTAACCTGTTACGAACACAATCAGCAGTGGATTGCACGCGTCGATCCAACATTGGCACAACGTCATTAGTACGCGCTTCAGTGCAGGCAAGTATCCGCGTCAGAGATGAAAGTAAATCTAACCCACTCGCGGTTTTCATTACTGTATTCAAGCTGTGCGCCTGTTTGGTGGCTTATCGACTCCATTTGCCGATACTCTAAAGCATAAGGCATCAATACAGTGAGTTCTTTAATTCCTTGCGCACGAGCCAAACCGGCCAGTTGAACCAAATTAGATGCATCGGTATGACGCACTGACATCACACGCGCGGCGTCTTGCTGTAGGC
The DNA here is from genome assembly GCA_000565345.1 of Salinivibrio costicola subsp. costicola ATCC 33508 = LMG 11651. Taxonomy (GTDB): domain Bacteria; phylum Pseudomonadota; class Gammaproteobacteria; order Enterobacterales; family Vibrionaceae; genus Salinivibrio; species Salinivibrio costicola. The sequence continues at coordinate 13,187 of AQOF01000042.1, forward strand.
GCTCTTGAGCGGTTAGTGGTGATTGATCGCCACCCGCTTGATACTCAAGCACAGTATTAAACATGGGCAACAAGCTTCGGAAAATATCGAAAAAAGTCCAATTGGGCTGCTGACTTTCACACAAAAAATGTGTGTAATCGAAAACAACCTCTGTGGGTGTTTTCAGCTGGGTTGACAGCGCATCCATGGCTTACCTCCAGACTAAAACCTAAGCGGATACACCCACTATAAGCAGTTTTAAACATATGTCTGGAAGATTATACAGTATTTTGCGCTCGATCATGCTTTATACACGTAACACGATTATTTCGAAAAGCTTTTTTAACACAAAGAAAACAAATAGTTGAAAAGAAACCGATTTTCTTAGCATGTGCAAAATGAAGTAACTGAGAGGCGGTGTTATCGAACACCCGCTTAAGTACAAAGACAAATCATGCGACTTAAGCGGATGAGCAAACACTGATCAAGATGCTTTGTAAATCACCTTGTTGGCGGCCATTTGAACACGCTCGACTGCGCCCTCTTCGGTCAATTTTTTCAACGCACCTGTCGCCCAAGAAGCGGCTTTACTGTCTTCTTGTCCTGCAGCCAGACCAATGCCTTTCGGTTGATCCCTTCAGGATTGGCTTTAACGATGTCTAATACTTGCTGCTGCTTAGGGGTGAATGACGAAACGGTATCCACAACGGGCGCTTTTGCTGCAGAGTCTACCGCCGGTTTAGCCGCTACCGCGGGTTTCGCTTTTACGGGACGTTGACGCGCTGGCGACGATGCCTTAACACGCTTGTTGAGTTTACCTTGTACTTTACGTTTGTGAGAAATTTTCATTCAATCATCCTACTCCGACGCACTACGTTCAGGCTCGCTGAAAGCAGCGGGTGAAAAACAAAGCGCGTGTTATACCAAATTTCAGCTCACTTTTGTAGGTAAGCGTCCCTTAGTCGGTGCAAAGTTCGTGACATTCAGCGACAAATGTTTACCTATTCGGTGTTTTTTAGGCAAACTAATCAGACACTTTCATCGTACACTTACAAGGTAAATCGTGGCTAAACGCTTGTACTCGCCGCTTTATCTATGGCGTGGAATGGAAGATTATGGATGCACTCAAGACAATAAAAATCTACCCGCCCCAATTTGAAGCGGCGCGATGGAGCATGCTAATCGCAATGGTTGTCGCATTTGCATTGGTATGCTTTTTTTTAATCCAACCCTCCTTGTCACTTGGGCAAGGCATTATCGGCCTGATCGCTATCGGCGCAATTTTATATGCCATACATAAACTTCTGCAGCGCGTACAACTGTCGTTTTCGCTCTCATTTATGCATATACAGCATCACAGCTTTCGTGGCGGTTGGGCACTCAAATGGCGCCATATTGACACGATAGGGATCCCTCAAATCTATCCGCAAAGTCTTGGCGAGCCACTGCCTTGGATGGGGATTAAAATCAAACACTATGATGCATTATTAGATGGTATTAGCTTGAGAATGGTGACTCATATCATCATGACTCAACGGGCATTACTGATTACAGCTTACCGTCGTGCGGGAAGCAAACCCAGTAAGCCATTGGAAGATATGATGTTTGATGACACCCCATATCGTGGTGCCAATGGTGTGCTTTATAAAGGTCTGATGGCGATGTTGGCCAATCGTATGCGATATATGCGCGAATTGTTAGGTTATGACATTTTTATCAGCGAAGACTTACTCGATCGCCCCCTAGAAGACTTTATCGGGGTGACAAGACGCTATCTGGCTGCTGCCAGTACGCAATAATGGTCTTGGGACAAATAGGCTCTTCTAAACAAAACAAACAAGCTCTAAACAAACAGGCTCTAAACAAACAGGCTCTAAACAAACAAGCTGGCCCGTACTCTGAGTACAAGCCAGTTTAGTGACAAGCGTTAGAAAGCACCGGTAAGAAAAGGATTAGTTTTACGCTCATAGCCCAGCGTTGACGTGGGTCCGTGGCCGGGAATAAAAGTCACATCATCTCCCACCGGAAGCAGCGTGTTCTTGATGGCGTCAATCAAGGTCGCGTGATCGCCTTTTGGAAAGTCGGTACGGCCAATACCACCGTTAAATAACACATCGCCTACCCATGCGGTACGGCTTTCTTCATCCACAAAGACAATATGTCCTGGCGTATGCCCGGGGGTAAATAAGACCGACAAAGTATGCTTGCCGACGGTGACCGTATCACCTTGCACTAACCACTGATCCGGCTCGAACGGCTCGGCGTGGGCAAAACCAAACATTTGTGCCTGTGCCGGTAAGGCTTGTAACCAAAATGCATCTTCTTTGTGCGGACCAATCACCGGAATATCAAGCGCGTTAGCCAATTCTACTGTGCCACCCACGTGATCTAAATGGCCGTGAGTAAGAAGGATTTTCGTCACGGTGACATTGAGTGAATGAATCACTTGGCGAATTTTAGCCACGTCACCACCTGGGTCGACGATCGCTGCGTCTTGAGTTTGATCGCACCAAATAATCGAGCAGTTTTGTTGAAATGCCGTGACCGGCACAATCTCATAATGCAACGCCATACAGTTAGCCTTCCTTTTGTATAAGTGCGGTAGCCGCCGATAACGACGTAAATACGGGCCTCACTATGCCATGCTGTCATCAGTTTGCAACTGTGCTGCCAAGGAGATGTCACCTTCACGCTCTAGGCTGAGATAAGGATACCCGGATACCTTTCAGGTACGCTTTATTGTATGCAGGGCTGCTTATGTTAGATATTGATAAAGTATTATCGTCGCATTACCCCCGGTTAGAACAGCGCGGTTGGCTCATGCGCCCCGTCAGTAAAACGCTAAAGCGTTTACTTCATGAGCAGGAGTTTCAAGCGTTTGCTGAACGCTACCCGCATCTACAAGGATTCGAGTTTGTTGAACAGGTGCTGGATTATTTTAACTTTAGCTATCGGGTCAGCGATAGAGAAAAAGAGCGGATCCCGGAATCTGGACGGGTGGTGATTATCGCCAATCATCCAATCGGATCACTGGATGGCTTGGCGCTGCTTAAACTCGTACGCTCAGTGCGTCCAGACGTTAAAGTTATTGCCAATGAATTACTCATGCAAGTCGGCCCACTTCACAGTTGTCTGTTGCCAGTCAACAATATGGGAGGCCGAACGCCTAAACAAAATCTACAACAAATCACACAGTGGCTAGAGCGTGATGGCGCTTTGATTATCTTTCCAGCCGGTGAGGTTTCGCGCGTCGCACCAACAGGAATTCGAGACGGTGTTTGGCACTCTGGCTTCTTACGTATGGCGAGTAAATCAAACGCCCCTATTTTGCCGATTCATGTCGACGGGCGAAATTCTGCCCGTTTTTATGGTGCGTCAATGGTCTATAAACCTTTGTCGACTTTGTTACTGGTTGAAGAGATGTTTCGACAAGAGAACAACACCATCGCCTTCACCGTGGGCGAAATGATCCCACACCACAGTTACAGTGCCAGCGCGAACCTTCCGGTAAAAACACGGGTTAAACTCTTTCGTAAACACCTCTACCGGATCGCCAAGCGTAAGCAAGGCTTATTTCCCACCGAAACTGCGATTGCCTCACCGGAGCCACGACTGGCGCTCAAGCATGCAATTGCACTCGGCGAGCAACTCGGACAGACACCCGATGGTAAACTCATTTATTTACTCGACTATCAACCGATTCGCCGGTGATGCGCGAAATAGGCCGTTTACGTGAGGTCGCGTTCCGCGCTGTTGGGGAAGGCACCGGACAGCGGCGTGATCTTGATAAATACGACCAATACTATTGGCATTTGGTCTTGTGGGATCCGATTGAGCTCGATATCGTCGGTGCATACCGCTTATGTGATACCCAAGCCACTCTCGCTCATCAAGGGCTTGGAGGAATCTATAGCGCAAGCTTGTTCGATTATGAACAAGGGATGCAGCCTTTTCTTGACCAAGGCTTAGAGCTAGGCCGTAGTTTTGTTCAGCCAAATATTGGGGAAAACGAAGCCTGGATTATTTATGGTTAGGCATTGGCGCCCTACTCGCTAATCGCCCACAGTACCGTTATTTATTCGGGCCTGTCACTATCAGCAACGCGATGCCACAACCCGCTAAAGAGCTACTGATCTTCTTTTATCGCACCTACTTTCGTGGCGACAACCGCTGTGCGCGATCGAAACGACCGTATCAACTCGCCGAAAGTAAACAAAGCGAGTTGCTCGACCACTTTTGTGGCAACGACTATGCGCGCGATCTGAAAAAGCTAAAAATGTTACTCGATCACCTTGGCGTCGGGATCCCAACGCTTTATAAGCAGTACAGTGAGCTATGTGAGCCTGGCGGCGTACAATTCTTAGACTTTGGCGTTGATCCTGATTTCGCCGACTGCATTGATGGACTGGTTTTAGTCGACCTCAAGCGTTTAAAACCCAAACGCTACCAACGCTATATTGCGCCACATCTAACCACTCCCCCAACCTCCACTTGTGACTAAACCTCGCTGTGAATAAGCGTCGCGGTGAACAAACAAAGCCCCGCGCTATCTGTCTTGATGGCGCGGGGCTATGACTGTCAACTCTTGTGATCGTGATTGAGACTACTGTGACCGTGATGAGGATATATCACGTTGCTGGGTTAAGTAGCTCGGCTCCTGAGTGGTGATTTGACGTTCGGCATGGCTATCATAGGCATATACATCATCACGAAACGCGAGCTTGCCGTCTTCAGTAACCCATGCTGTTTGGTAAATGGTTTGCACGGAAAGGCGCGTTTGCAACGACACCCACTTAGTTTGTGTTTTATCCAAATACCCTTGGTAGCTAGCCAACTGTTTCCCGGACAAATCCAGCACCAAATCCGCCAACTGCTCGGCCTGCTCCACCCGAATACACCCAGAACTAAACGCGCGGCGCGAGCGACTAAATAAGCTTTGTGCCGGCGTGTCATGTAAATAAATGGCGTTTTTGTTTGGGGTGTTAAACTTGTACTTTCCTAATGCATTGCCTTGACCCGGAGCCTGTTGCAATCGATAAGGGAAGCCGTCGTCATTCACGGTTTGCCAATTAATCGTACTCGGGTCGATAGCGATGTTGCTTTGCCAGTTAGGCAAAATGCGATACTGATTGCGAGACAAATACTGCTGGTCATCCGCCAGTCTGGGCAAGATATCTTTTTGCACAATGCTACGAGGCACATTCCAGCTGGGGTTCAGCACCACCGAATCAAGTTGCGACGTAAACAGCGGCGTACGTCTTGATTGTCGACCAACGACCACTTTACTTTCGAATACATTTTGATCGTCATGCCATACATGCATGCGATAATCGGGAATGTTCACCACAATTCGATTGGGATTATCGTTAGGCCACAACCGCAACCGTTCTGCATTAAGTGCCAATAACCGAACCCGTGCTTGTGGGTCCAAATTTAACCACTTCGCGGTTGCTGGGCCGATAATGCCATCCATGGATAAACCATGCTGTTGCTGAAAGCGTTCAACTGCGCGAAGCAAGTCACCACCGTAGCGCACAGTGTCGCCATTTATCGCTTCCAAGCGCTCAGAGCTGCCCCAAAACCCCTGTAGCCTCAGATTATCCACCAAGTTAAGCGCTAACGTTGTCGCAATCGCTTGGTCCGGGTATATGACGTTCTCAGCCTGAATCGTTGGCCAAACCGACTGCGCCTGCTCTTGTAAGCGAACAATTTGTTTTACTAATGCATCGTATTGCGAGTGTTGTGGACGCCGCTGCTGCAAAAACGGAGCCAGTGACCCGTTAAGTCCTGCCTTAAATAAAGCAGCACGCCTTTGCGATGAGGGAGCTGGCAAGGGGGTGCGATGAGACGCGCCAAAAAACCATTGCATTCCTTTATCGGGGATCACACTTAAATAGCGAAGCAGCGCATAGGCGGTATCGGTAGCAAAAATATCATAGGCCGCATCGCTGGGCTGCTGACGAAGTTGCCGCAATTGCCATGCTCGCCATTCAAACTCAGGACTAAAGCCAGCCAGTGAAATCACATTCACTTGCGTTTCTAACTCATCTCGCGCCGCATCTTGTGTCCAAATCAACGAAAATCCATTATCCAGGTAGTCTTGAGTCAGCGCTTGGGGATAGGCCAATACGGTCGCATCCGGTGCCGCCGACTCAAGCAACTCGCGCGCATATTGGTAAGCTCGCTGGCGATGAACATCTGCCGATACAGTTTGATCATCAGGCACTCTTTGCCCCGAGATCTGCGGTTCAGTCAGTAACCGTACTCCCCCCGTTTCACTGGCGTTATTGGCCATCACTGGCTTTACCAAAAAGCAAAACACTATCAGAAGGTTAGCCAACCAGGCATCGTGCCTTCTCATCATACGCCCCTCCTCATCCCTTTTATGATTATGGCAAAGTTTTACTGCAAAGAAGCAAAATTAACGTCTGTTTTTCCTCATCACAACGCAAGGTATTGAAACAAAAACGGCAGCCAAAATTGACTGCCGTTTAGAACATTATCATGGATTCATTACACTAAGGTTATCCAGTGATTATCCCATCGGACTGGCGTCATTTTATAATCCGGATGGTGTGCATTATTTAGCGTCACCATTTTACCGCTACCCGCACTGAGGTTAATCACATCACCATCGCGACTCGCGCCAGAAGCATCTATCAGCGGATGCAGTCCAAGTAACTCGCCACTATTTAACGACCAAATACCATAGCAATTGCCACGGGGCGACGTGGCGACAATCCAACCATTGAGGGTAGCAATACTGGCAACATAATTATTAAAGCGCGACCACTGCTCTGGTGAAGCATTCAACATTTTCATCGGCTCACCACGGCGATGAATCGCGACAAGGGGGGCGTTATCAGCACCATGGTATTGCTGACCTGTCACCACATAACCCTCATCTGACACCATTAGATGACGAATACTGAGCTTCTTATTTGCAAGCTCAGCGCGCTCGACCACTTTGCCACTGTCGATATCGATATAGACCAGTGCCGGTGACATAGCGTCAATGTTTAACACTGTGCGTCCATCAGTATGCATGCCGCCAACACCCACGACTAACGTGTTAGTATCCACCAGCGCTAACTCATGAGGACCAATGCCAAAGCCGCTTATTTCACGCACTTTTTTTACCTGCCCTGCGCGGTTAATTGGTAAACACCGATCACACCTTCGCTGGTTTGCCGTTTACCCTCGGTGGTATATAACCATTTTCCATCATCAGAAATGGCACCGTGCCCATAAAAATAACGATCGGAGGCGGCCCTTACTCGTGACAACGTCACTCCACGTTGGTAGTCAAACACCTGCATAAAATCACCAGGCCGGCGCGCAAATGCCACCCCTAGCGTTCCAACCTCTCGTCGCTGAGCGGCGACACCATGACCCCGATCGGGCAATGGTAGGCGGAAAACGGGTTGCCCAGACGGATCAGCACCAACCACCGCGAAAGAGCCATCACGACTCAGCGCACAGCCCAGTAGCTCACACCGCGCTGCTGCGGTATTACCACGACAACCACTCAGTGTATTTACGACGGTGGGTAAAGCCGCGCCCATTAGCGCCGCCTTGAGTAAACGGCGGCGTTTCTGACTAATCGCCATCGGTTGCATTAAACCCCACAACTATGCCTAAATCTTGTGCGACTTGACCACCCAACACGAGTTTTAGATATTCCAGATTGTTATAGACGGTGAGCATGTCACGATAACCCGGTACGCTGTTGAGCCTATCAAACAGCGGCTCGCCGTCTTTGGGCACACTGTCATAGGCGAGTTGCCAATGCTCGCTAACACGATCGGCTACCTGATGGTTGCCTCGCTCGCGTAGCGCTTGCTCGATACCACCTTCAGCGTGATATTGAACTTGCATCGCTTGAATGCTCTCGCTTAATAGTGTTAGAGAGTGCCGCGATCGCCAGGCTTCTCCTTGGTAGGGGTTAGGAAAACCAGGTTTGCCCAAAGGGCCGGCAAGCTTTTTAAGCACATAATCGAGCTGATGTGTCAGTGCGCCAAGTTTTTCTGCCGTGGCCATCGAAGGTGGCATCCCTAACCACGGGTTTTTCTGCCACGCTAGGGTTAATGCCGTTGCACTTTGCTGCAAACGCCCACTGACGGCCATGGCTACTTCGCAGTGTTTTGGCAAAGTTAAATCCGCTTGGCGATCATACAACAACCATTCCATCGCGCCGACACCTTGCACGGCCACACTTTGATCCGCTAATGCATTCGCGGTCCAGCTAGTATCACTGGCCAGCAAGGCATTCATTTTCCGTCCCGTGGTATTCTTTTTGTCAGGATAAAACTGAATCCGCCAACTTTGTGCCAAGCTTGCTCTGAGCCCTTTTCTACGCCTTGTAAAGGCATCCAAGCGGTCATAACCTTCTTCCATGCTTGACGCGCCTTGTCCACATCCGTGCCCTGCGAGCAAACCGATTGCGTGGTCTGCGCGAGCGCCTTGGTTGCAGAGAGAAACCGTTGGCTTCTTTGTTTTTGTAGTTGCCAAAGGCCATGATTAGGCCCTGTCTCAGCTTGAGACAAACATCCGCCGAGCAACACGGTGGCGCTGAGCGTAAGCACCACAATAGGATTAAATCGAAAACGCATACCACAAGACTCCAGCATGGTGTTTTTATAATAAGTGCTTTTATAATGAACGTAAAAATGCAATCAGTGCATCACGGTCCGCTTTTGGCATCGCCAGTACACGCTGTTTGGCGCCATCGGCTTCGCCACCATGCCATAAAACGGCTTCCATCAACGTTCGGGCGCGACCGTCATGTAAGTAGGTACCATCAGCATTGACCTCTTTGGTGTAACCAATACCCCAAAGTGGTGCCGTTCGCCATTCTCGGCCGTTAGCAATAAACTCACTACGGTGATCCGCTAGCCCCTCTCCCATATCGTGTAACAGTAAGTCGGTATAGGGTGAATTTCTTGTTCACTCAGTGCCGCCAGATCAGGACGTTTTGCTGTTGTGAACGACTCAACGTGACAAGCGTTACATCCAGCATTAACAAACATCTCTTGCCCTCGTTGGACTTGCGAGTCTAGGATGTTACGACGCGCGGGAACCGCGAGATGGCGAGCATAAAATTCAACAAAGTCGAGAATATTATCACTCACTTCGGGATCGCCGCCATTGGGCATATCGTCGCACACCGACTGCGACGGCATACAGTTGTGATGAGGGAATATCGAGGTTGTTAGCCCGACATCGCCATTAAAAGCGGCTGCATTTTGTTGATTCACGTTGGGTAATCCGGCTTTCCACCCAAACCGCCCCAGTGCGGTACGCTGTGTGTCGATATCCCACACTTGGTTGGGGCGCCCGGAAATGCCGTCGCCATTGGCATCCTCAGGATCGGCGTACGCATAGATCGCCTCAGCGGGGATCGACTCGAGTAGCCCAAGACCTATCATCGGTGGTGCAATCCGCGCTGACAGCTGCACATTCTCTGCCATCGGACCATAATTAAGGTCTGTAATAGCTAAGTTTGGCTGGCGTAATGTCACAGTCTCACCGTCTTCAAAGGTCACCGGTACTTCGCGATAGCTGATTGCTATTTTGCCCTCTGGCTTGACGCCTGGTAAGGAAAAATCTTGAAGTTGACCGCCATAATTGGGCTCTGGAATATTGCCATATTGGATCAGCTTTTGTTTTTCCGCTTCACTCATCGCTGGCACACTCAGCCGAACCAACATGGAAACGGCATTGATATCACCTGGCGATGGAGGATGGCCTCGCCCATCTTTGATATGGCAATTTTGGCAGCCATTAGTATTAAATAATGGGCCAAGGCCGTCACGGGCATCCGTTGATGCCGGTGAACTGACCCAAGGATTACGAAAAAAGCTATTACCGACACTGAAATCAATGCGCTCACTCATCGGCAGGTTAGCGGCAGGTTGGGAAAAGGCGTTCGGTCCTTCCTTGATAACGGTTGTTCCCCCACCGGATGTGCGCTCGAATGCAAGTGCGGAGGTGGTCACCAAAAAAGTAAGACATGTCACGTTAAGGTAAGCAATGACATTGGGCTTCATAGTGTGTCCTGACAAGGCAAAAAGCCCCGTACCACGGGGCTAACTAGAATAATATGTCGTTTAGAATTGGTGATCAGCGGTGTCTGGATTCAGGTTATCAATACCAATCACTTGCGCCGCTTGTTCAATATGCTTGGTCTGATCCACCAGCGCCGCGATAGATGCGTTGACCAGTTGATTCCCTTCGCTATTACCAGCAGCAATCAGCTGATCAAAATACACGTTGTTGTCCTCCGCAGAAACAACCAAGGTTTTAACTTGCTGCTGCGCTTGATCAAAGCTGGCTTTAATTGCCTCTGCGGCATCGGCATTTTTATCTCTAACCAAATCAAGGACTGACGGTCCCGATAAAGTATTACCATTCACACGCTGATATGTCCCCGTCATGACATTGTAAATGCCCTGCTCGTTATAAAAATGCGAATTGTGCGTATTGTCAGAAAAACAGTCATGCTCATCTTCGGTTGAGTTGGCTTCTAGCGCGACTTTCATTCGCTCCCCCGCCAGTTCACCTAACGACAGTGATCCCATACCAAATAGCATTTTGCGTAGGCCATTCTCACTTGAATCGGCAAGCAGACTCGCACGGTAATTATCTTTGTTACCCTCGGCCCATTGATCACGCATCCACGCCAGATCATCAACCAATAGATCAGCAGCCGCTTTCAAGTAATCACGACGACGATCACAATGGTCATGGGTACACGCTTCACCATAGGCGAAATCGGTATAAGGGCGCTCACCGGCTCCTGCGTTGGTGCCGTTTAAATCTTGCCCCCACAACAGGAACTCGATGGCATGGTAGCCCGATGCAACATTGGCTTCTGAGCCGCCCACTTCATTTAAACTTGCCAGCAGTGTCGGCGTGATGTCAGTAACATCAAGATCGGTGGCGCCAATCTGAATGCGTTGGTTCGCAATAATGTTTGCTGTCGCTCCGGCATTACCGAGTTCTGCCTGATAACCATCCGCGACATAATCAATTAACCCCTCGTCCAAGGGCCAAGCATTGAGCTGTCCTTCCCAGTCATCGACAATAGCATTGCCAAAGCGAAAAACTTCTGACTGTTGGTAAGGCACACGTGCATCTAGCCACGCCTTTTTGGCTGCCTGAAGGGTTGTTTCAGAAGGTTCGGCAATAAAAGCGTTCAGTGCACTGTCGAGTTCAACCGCGGTTGTGTGAGCATCAGCAAAAACGGCGTGAGCAATGTCTGCATAATGTGCCACGACCTCTTGTTGGGTCGCCGCATTAGCGCCAAATGGGGCCGCAAATAGTGAGAGCGCAATCAGGTTGCGCTTAAACGGTGTCAATTCCATAGTCGTGTTGTCCTTCGCCTTATATGAACGGTTATGATAACCATTATCGTTTGTACGAAAGAATTCTAAGCATAATGTTACGAAATGCAACAAAGAATTTTTCTCATTACGCGAAGTGTGATGGCTATGCTATGTGTAAGGTTGACGGCAATACGTTGCAATGCACATCCGACCTGTTATTTAGGTAAACCGATGACTAAAGGCCATTTTTTGCATTTACTCACTGAAACAGTCAAAAATAACAATAAATTAGATTTAATTTGAACTCTAATGGTTACAATAGACTGAAAGCACGTCGATTATTTTCTCGTTGAAACAAACATAAATCATCGATTTTTCTCTCGATGTCTTTGCACTACAACCGCGGGTATTGTAAGTTTCGGGGGCAATTTTTTCTGGTGGAGGTGAGGTAATGGAAAAACACGAAGAAGTACTGGTCGCATTGCGGCAAATTATACGCGCAATCGATTTGCATTCACGAAAGCTTAACAAAGTATCGGGGATCACTGGCCCCCAATTGGTACTGATGCGTGCGATTAAAGAGCTTGGTCAAGTGACGATTCGTAAGTTATCTGTCCATACCAACATGAGCCAGGCCACAGCAACCACCATTTTGGACCGCTTAGAAAAGCGTGGGCTGATTTTGCGTGTCCGGAGCGAGCTTGATAAGCGTAAAGTGCACGCACACCTGACCGAACAAGGGGAAGCGGCATTGGAACAAGCCCCTAAGCCACTGCAGGAGAACTTTATCTCACGCTTTCAAAACCTAGAAGAATGGGAACAATCTCTGCTGCTGTCCTCTGTCCAACGTATCTCATCAATGATGAATGCAGACGATATTGATGCCGCACCGATGCTAGAGGTGTCTGCGCTTACCTCGCATCACTCCATGTCTCAGGCTAAAAAATAGCAGCTACCGGCGGGTAAACAGGACGTCTCCACCGGTCAACCTGCCAGCAAGGCGCCAGAAAAGCCATGGATTGAACGCTTTTTGTCGCCATTGCTCATCTGAAAATAAAAAGACGGCACCACGTACCGTCTGTTGATTTTTCCCTTGATCAACGCCTTCGCTCTAAGGCACGTTATGCCCTTTCGACGCGACCCATATGCGATACCACTGCTCACGCGTTAATTTAAGATCATAAGCCTGTTTAGCGGCTTTCACTCGCTCAATGTTCCCCGAGCCTATAATGGGTAATGGTTTCGATGGATGGCGCATCACCCAAGCATAAATCACTTGATCGATACTCGCGCCGCCTAACTCCTCACCAATAGCGCTAAGCGTTTCGCGCACACGGACAGCTTGTTGTGACTCTCCCGTCAATAATTCGCCGCCGGCAAGGCACGACCACGCCATCGGTTTTACCTGAAGACGCTGAAGCTGATCAAGCGTGCCATCGTGGATCACATCAAAACGTAGCGGGTTGATTTCAACCTGGTTGGTGACGAGCGATTCGTCCCAACGAGATTGCAATAAATCAAATTGTGACGGCGTAAAGTTTGATACCCCGAAGTGCGCGACTTTTCCGTGATAGCGAAGCGTTGTAAACGCCTCTGCCACTTCATCCGCGTCCATCAATGCATCAGGGCGATGCAACAATAACACGTCGAGCTTTTCCACCCCTAAACGCTTCAGTGAATGATCCACCGACTCCAGGATATGATGATAGCTGGTGTCATAATGATTAATTTTACGATTAGGGGCCGCCTCGCTGACCAACTTAATGTCGCACTTGGAGACAACTTGGATCGATTTTCTCACACTCGGATCCAATTTTACCGCTTGTCCAAACAAGGTTTCACAGCGATAGTCTCCATAGATATCAGCATGATCAACCGTTGTAATTCCCAAATCAATATGGGATTTGAGAAAACTGAGCCGCTGCTGCGGGGTCATCTGCCAATCATCTAATCGCCAGTATCCCTGCACCATAGGCGAGAAAAACGGGCCGACCGGAGAAATGGATGTCGCTTTAAACTCTGACAAAACGCGTCCTTATATGCCGAGAAGTGAAGATCTCATGCTAGTCCGATCAATTTCACGTCACAATCCCTTTTTTATTAATATAACGAGATAGTTTGTTTTCTCTCAATTTTTGATTTTTTGCGTACCACGCGTTTGAACGAAAGATGAGCAATTTGTCATCAATACTTGGCGAATGGGACGAACTTCGGTATCTTATGCGCCGCAAAAAAGCAAAAAGGAAGCGAAAATGCTTATTCGACGCATGGAGTTGCGTGATTGTGACGCGATCAATACCATTTATAACTATTACATCACCCACACTGCGATCACGTTCGATTTAGCCCCTTGGCAAAAGCAAGAGCGTGAACATTGGTTTGCGCAATTTGATCCGTCCTCCCGCTATCAAGCTTGGGTGGCAGAGCAAGATCAACAAATCGTTGGGTTTGCTTATAACACGCCGTTCAACGCTAAACAGGCTTTTCATATCGCCTCAGAGATCACGATTTACGCCGCGCCTGATGCCGGCGGTCGCGGTATCGGCTCACAGTTGATGCGCACTTTGCTCGAGGGGATGCGAGAGCAAGATCTGCGCCGTGCTTACTCGCTGATCACACTCCCCAACCCCTCTTCACTGGCGCTTCATCGTCGTTTTGGCTTTCAGCAAGTTGGCCAACTTAACGAGGTCGGTGAAAAGTTCGGCCAATACCATAGTGTCGCCATGCTCGAGTGTGATCTGACCGTTTGAGCATGCTGTTGGCCTGTTGAATAAGCCCCACCCTCTTCACCATGCACCGTTACGGTGCCCTCATTTGATACCGTCGTCACGACGTTCAGGAGTTTAGTAGTATGAAAGTTCGCACAAAGGTATCTGCGGCAATCATCTCCGCCTGTGTTATCTGTATTCTCGCCACCGCAGCAGTGCTCGCCAATCGCACCACTGCATTGTTTGGCGACCAAATGCAAGATCAAGCCATTAGCCAGCTCAAAGCAGTCCGTGAAGCTAAACAATCAGAGCTCAGCAGTTATTTTTCATTTATCGGTCAACAGTTGACATCAATGGCCGATTCAACCATGACTGAAAATGCCGTTAACGCATTTAGTCAGGCCTATTTACGCTACAGCCGTGAAGTACGGACCGACCGCGCGTCACGCCGCGCCCTGCAGGATTACTATACCGACACCTTTGGTGATGCCTACCAGGCGCTTAACGATACGAATGCCAACGCTCGTTCCAACCTCGCCGCGCTCGCCCCCGCCACGCGTACACTGCAACAATTTTACATCAGTGGTAACCCGCACCCTTTGGGCGAGAAAGACAAGTTAGTTACCACTAATGACGGGTCAACCTACGATAACGTTCACACCCAGTACCATCCCAACTATCACCGTTTTGCCGAAACCTTTGGCTACCAAGATATTTTATTAGCGGATGCGAACGGTCGTATCGTTTATTCGGTGGCGAAAGAAATCGATTTTGGCACCAGTTTGTTTGCCGGTCCCTACGCCACCAGCGGGATGGGAGATGCGTTTTTAGAGGCTATCGACGCGCAAGCAGGCGACATTAGTTTTGTTGATTATCGCCCCTATTTTCCCAGCTATGACGAGCCAGCTTCATTTATCGCTACCCCTATTGTTGAAAACGGCGAAACCCAAGGGGTGCTGATCTTTAAACTGCCTATCGCACGATTAAGCGGTGTCATAAGTGGCCAAGGGCACTGGCAATCTGCCGGATTTGGTGAGACGGGCGAAATGTTTATGGTGGGGCCAGACAAGGTTCTCCGTACCGAGGCACGCGCGTTACAAGAAGATAAATCGGCCTATTTAAATTTGTTGCGCACCAATGGCGTAAAACCCGGTTTGATTAACCGCATCGACTTCACTGACACCGCGGCTGGACAAATGCCAATCGATTCTCCAAGTGTGGCCCAGGCGCTCGCGGGCCAAACAGGCACGGGGGAAGAAAAAAGCTACCGCAACCAAACCGTTTATACCGCTTATGCGCCGATTGATGTATTTGGAAAGCGCTGGGCGTTGGTGAATCAAATTAGTCAACAAGAAGCGCTTGCCCAAGTGACGACCATGAAAGACACTATTTTAAACGCCACCGTGCTCACATCGCTGGTTCTGGTGGGTGTCGCGATACTGATTGGTTATGTATTGGGTGGCAATATTGCTAAACCCATGATTGCGGTGACCACACGGATTAAGACGATCGCCGAAGACAAGGATTTAACTCAACGGCTGCCGGATAAAGGTAAAGATGAAATGGCGCTGCTCGGCCGTTCGCTCAATCAGATGTTTGCCAGCTTCCAAACCGTGATCCAAGAAGCGCATCAAGCATCTGGATTACTTGGGCAAGCCGCTAACGATATTAACCAAGACGTAGTCACCATGCACGATCGCGTTACCGACCAGGTCAAGCATACCCATCAAGTGGCCTCAGCGGCGACGGAAATGGCTACATCGGTCACGGATGTCGCGCAATACGCCGATCAAGCCTCAACCGCGTCAGACGATATCACCCAAGCGGTGAATAAAGGCTCGCAAATTGGTGACGATCTGGTGGAACAGATCCGCACGTTGTCATCGAGTATGGACGCCGCCACGGCGACCATGAGCCGCTTATCGCAGCAAAGTGAGGAAATTGGCACCGTGCTCGATGTGATCCAAGCGATTGCCGAGCAAACAAACTTGTTGGCATTGAATGCTGCTATCGAGGCCGCCCGTGCCGGCGAACAAGGCCGTGGATTCAGCGTGGTCGCTGAAGAAGTACGTACCCTTGCCTCTCGTACCCAGGACTCCACCGAAAGTATTCGCGATAAAATTGCCGCATTGCGCCAAGAGACGCAGTCAGCGGTGGCGGATATGGATACCACCAGCCAAACCGTGGAAGTTTGTGTGAACCACTGTCAGCAAAACAACGCCGCCTTGGTGGATATTGCCAACATGGTCACCGAAATTAATCAAATGACCTCACACATCGCCAATGCCACACAGCAGCAAACCCAAGTCACAACGGAGATTAGCGAAAGCATCACAGACATTGCACAATCAGCAGAGACTGTCTCGCAACGTACGCATGACACGGCAGAAACCGTCACCGGCTTAAGCCAACGTTCTGCGCGATTGGCGGATACCATCGGACATTTCAAAACCGAATAATATATCTCACCATGATGTGTAGAGGGGGGCATATTGCTCCCTGACTATCAAACTCGTAGGCCGAAAAAGCACCGGGGCACATTAGCAATCTTGCACATCGAGGCCGAAGCGCGCTCCGACATCGGTGTCAAATGTTGGCATCGAATGTGACAAGCGACACGGAAAACGGAATACAGAGTACAGAAAGAGCAAGCGCCTCAATACGCGCACAGTCCTGCTCTTTCCGTACTCCGTAAGCGAAGCGCTCTGTATTCAAGTTCTCGAATCAGGCGTAGGTCGGACAAGCGCCAGTGCGGTGTTAGTCGTGTATACCCAAGCCGAAACGCGCCTCCGACATCCGGGGCAATTTGACCCGATCGTGACAGGCGCCCAGGCGGCATAGTGCACTATTATTGACATGGTTCTGGGGCTTGTGTCACCTACGCCAATGGCACCATCGATGTATAAATTTTGTCATTGTATGCATTCCCACGCAGGAGCGTGGGAACGAGTAATCGTAGCCAATGGCACCACCGATATATAAACCAGGCGTAGGTCGGCATAAGCGCCTTCTCGATCGCGCAAGCTTGGTGTGATTTGCGCTGCGCGCCATCCGACATTAAGGTCAAAGTTGGCGCCGATCGTGACAGGCGCAGTGCAACTGGCGCCCGTTTACAATGTGCACCTATCTATCATTGTGCTGGGGCTTGTGTCCTCTTACCCTACTCAGATTCACTCGCTTTTTTACGCTTTTCTGATGATGAAGAGTCAGAAGCAGAAAAGGATTCGGGGAGGACTCGCCGTTGCTATCGGCGATGCTTTCTACGGCGACTGGCTCGATACCTACACCGACGCGTAATCCTCTTGTTGCCTCCCAGACTACTGATTTTGTTTTCGCTCGTTGAACTCAAGTTATGCTTAGGTTTTATCCTGGCCCCACATTCTTTTTTGTCTCAATGCACTGGCTGAATATGTTAGCTGTGAAAAACTTTATCCACGAAAAGCGATTAATAATAAAACAGGGAGGCCTGTTAGCCACACATTAGCCAATAAAGTTGACAGTCTATATATAAGGTAATCAGAGCCATAAATAGATTGGATGCTTTGACGCCACTCTTGAATCTCTGCCTTCGGTATTCGCCAACCGTATCTAAGCATGAGGTATGCGTACCATATGTGACTTGTAGAGCTAGCAAATACCCATGAAAGATTACTCTCTAAAATAAATTTAGCTCGCTCTCTAAACTTAGATGGAGCACTATTCACAATGCAATGAAGGATCTCGTACTTTCTCTTCCGAAGCTTTATTGATAGGTAGATATTCAAGATCAAATATGGGAATCCGCCTACTACTAGCAGTAACACTCCGGCTTTAATCACTAAATCAATCAAAGATCATTTCCTCTATAACTTTCCCTGTTTCGTTCGAAAGTTCTCCACCATACATTCCCCACATAAAAGAACCACCAGCAACCAATGCAATTGATAATCCTCCAGTTGCAGGTATAAGAGCGATGCCCCATCCTATAGCAAGTCCCCCCAAAACATTTGTCAGACCTGACGTACTATTTCTAACAACTCTTCGATTGCAGGTTTCCTCAAACCAGCCACTACTATTACATGTAGTTACCACATCAGTAGCGTTTCCATATAACCCGGCTCCAATTACGAGACCGTTAGCGATACCTAATGAGCGGCTAAATGACATCGCCTGTTTATACAACGCGGTCATTTCAATACCAGAAATTGCTTTAGAAAAGTCTCTTGCTCGGTAAAGTTGACGTTTACCGACATTTAGGTAGTTATTGATACGCTTTGTCTGTATGTTTCTAATATATCCTGGCTTTCCAATCTCCGTCAGTATTAACTTCATCTCTTGCTGAAATGTGCGGGCTTCTTTTCTCCATGCTTTGTAGTCAGGGTGAGAGTATAGCTTTGGTCCTGACAGC
>AQOF01000043.1 GCA_000565345.1 Salinivibrio costicola subsp. costicola ATCC 33508 = LMG 11651
CTGGCTCTGGCTCTGGCTCTGGCTCTGGCTCTGSCTCTGGCTCTGGCTCTGGCTCTGGCTCTGGCTCTGGCAAGCTACCCGTGTTGATTTCGCCCTCAGGTGCAAGGCTTTCTTGTTGATTTTGTGAAGCAGTTTCAACAGACGTATCCGTCGACGTCACTGACGCCACCGTATCGTCCGCCACGTCTGGCGAATGCGTTGATGATTCTTGTTCTGAGTCCGGCTGTGCCTGGTCTTTTTTACGACCCAAGCCCAACCATGACATAAATCCACGTTTCTTTTTTTCTGCCATTGGCAAATCCTAAAGCATGCTTGATACAATCAGCGGCACAATACCGAATCGGCATAGTCTACCACCTTCTTAACGGTCAAAAAATCTATGGTTAAACGCGCCAACCGCAAACCCTCATCGCCAACCCCTTCTCGTGGGGTTGGGTCTGTCCGTATTATTGCTGGCCGCTGGCGTGGCCGTAAGCTTGCGGTACAAGACGCGCAAGGGCTCCGCCCCACCACTGACAGGGTGAAAGAAACCGTTTTTAACTGGCTCGCGCCTTATTTGCCAGAGGCTCGCTGCCTCGATATTTTCGCAGGAAGTGGCGGACTCGGCTTTGAAGCGCTCTCTCGTGGCGCAAGCTGGGTCCATTTTTGTGAGAAACATCCCGCGGCAGCCAAACAATTACGGGCTAATGTAGATCACCTTGGGGCGCAAAACGCACACATTGATTGCGGCGATGCGCTCGCCCTACTTGCCACCGCCCCCAAAGACGGTCCGTATGATATTGTGTTTGTCGATCCGCCTTTTCATCAAGGCCTACTCGAGGACACCTTGGCCGCGTTAGACGCCAATCATTGGCTTGCGCCAAACGCCTGTGTTTATGTCGAAGCCGAGAGTGATTTAGAGGCTTGTCAGATCCCCGCGCATTGGCACTGTCACCGTGAAAAACGCGCAGGACAAGTCAACTACCGGTTATATTTTACTGAACCCGATCATTAAGCAAACAAGACCCGTGAGAGAAAAACTATGAAAGTGTTAATCTTATTGGCGAAAGCCGCCATCGCCTTTGTGTGGCTGGTGTTGATTGCCAATATTGTCCATCCTTTTCCTGGTGTCGCCGCCATGGCACTGTACATCATGACGGGATTTTTGTTGGTCATGCACGGCTTACAAATGCTGATCTTTTTAGGGGCCTTTGGCGATAAAGTTGCCATGAGCCGCTGGGAGAAGTGGTCAATTCTGATTTTTGGGATCTTTGCGCTGCTCGATATTCGCCGTAAGTATATGGTGTAACGCAATCACTCGCGACTATGCTGGCACTGCCAGCATAGTTCAAAGCTACCGGCATTCTCTTCACCGCATGCTTGGCAAATCCAATGGGTGTGACTTTGGGCTTCGTATTCCTGTAGCAACGTCCGCGCCTGAGTCACCTTTTCTGGCTCGACCCACAAGGTGACCCCCTGAACATCCGGGGGTAGCTCTCCCACCGCGGCACTCAATGTTTCACCTTTTAACACACAATCAATCTGGTGGCTGACCAGTAACCCTTTTAGGCTGTGTGCTTCTAAGAGGTTCATCGCTTGATAGACTTGCTCCATGGTTATCCTCCTTGGGCGATCACCACCGAAGCGCTAATCAATGCTTGCGCCACAAAGTAACTCGACATCACCATCGCTTGTGCTGCACGGAACTCACCTTTAAAACGCGCAAAAGCAAGCACCGTATCTGAGAACATGAATAATATTGCTCCCGCTAACGCCATCCCTGCTGCGAGAGAATGGGTGTTCAACCAGTACTCGCCTGCGGCCCATACCATCTGTGTGATCACGGCAATATAGATAGCAACCGGTAAGGCAAAACGCCCAAGGTTGGGAAGTAGCAAAAGAAAGACGATCACTCCAAGGCCTGAGAGCATGGCGGGTAACCACCACACCATGTGGCCGTCAAATTGCGCCCAGAACGCAAATATATAAACGAGATGTGCGAATAAAAAGCTGGTTAACCCATGGACAAATCTGTCTTTGGGTAGCATTAAAAAGACATCACCGACCACTGACAGTAATAGTGCAACGAATACCCATTGCGCATAATGGGAGACGCTAAGGTGTGCACCAACAATGAGCATCAGCAGCACAATGGTCAGCGGTTTAAAAAGATAAAACTGCCAACGCGGGCCCCGGTAGGCTGCGGAGATATGCAGCAGTCCAGAACAACAGACAGCGAACCAGCTCCACATGATTATCATTCCTTTCACAACAAGGACGCCAAGTCTAGGCAGGCTAGCGAAGATGTCCAGTGTACCTTGATAAGAACAAGATCCAGTTTAAAAAAATCGTAATGTTAACGAGGCGGTGACAGTCGCGGCGAGTCGTTCGTTAGCCGCTCCATTGCGGCCAAACTTGCGCGTAAAAACCTATCGCCCCGGCGGTAAACAGCAGAATAAGGGCAGCAGCAAGGCGCCATATTAAGCGGTTGCTTCGCGGTACCAGTTCCGACTCACAATACTTGCTTAACGATATAAATTTACGCATATCATCGACTTGGTAACCGTCTTCATGCACCACTTTATTCCTAATGGTCGCCACGAAGCGCAGCTTTTTGACCACATCATGGGGAAGCCGTTTTTGACTGCTGTCGATAAGCTGGTGGAGCCCTTTCCCTTCCGCGTGGTAGTGCTGGCGCAGTAAGCTTTCTAGGCGCTTACTGTGCTTAATAACCACTGCTACGTCATCCATGCTCTCTCTCCTTGCTGGCTCACTGCCATCTTTCTAGTATGACGGTTTTTACGCCCTTTAGGGATACGCGATTTCATGATTGGGATCTGACTCCGTATACATGCTTTCAATTACTTATGACTGCTTTTATTCGCAAAAAGTGTCATCCACTAGGGAACCAGCCACGCGGTGATGCGCTGACGCTGTAATAATGCCGTTATCAAGGCGGCGCCTGCAAACGCATAAATCGTCAGAGCCGGGATCCATAGCCACGATGGCGACAAGGTCGGCCAGTATACACGCACCGGCCAAAGGAAAATCGGATGAATCAAATAAATGCCGAGGCTATAACGACTCAGCCTGGTCACCCATGATGGTGTGGTTCGTCCCTGCCGCCACTGCCGAACCGCCAAAAAGACCGCGGCGCTGATCAGTACCGTGTTGATCGTCGTGTAAGATAACCAGCCTTCGGTGATATAACGCTGGTATTGGATACTGGTACCAAGCACATGGTATCCGGTCATTCCCACGGCGAGTAACCCTAAAACCCACCAAAGAGGCCGCGCGCGTGGGTAATAATGAAGCCAAAACCCCAGCCACAAATAACCGCCATAAAGAATAAAGTCATTCCGCCACCACCCCTGCGCGCCCGATAAATACCAGGCGGTGACGCCCATCCACGCAAGCCCCACCGCCGCCACGCCCGGCGCCGGTAAATACGCGACAATGGGACGCAGTATCGGAATCCAAAGTAACAGCGGGATGTAATAGTAAAAAAAACCCAGGTGATAATAGGTCTCATGGTCGGGCGCAGCGTGTAATGTTTGCGCTACCGTCTGCCAAGAAAAGCCTTCAGCAGTGAGTCCAGATAAGCCCGCGAACAATAGCGACCAAAGCACAAAAGGCACCACCACTTTCATCACCCGACGCTGAATAAAGTGTCTAAGCGTGAACCGGTGCGAGGACGACAACAGCAACACCCCTGAAATCATAATAAATATCGGCACCACCCAGCGGCTGGCGCTATTGAGTCCAACCGCCACGCTCCAATCTGATAAAGCGATCTGCCCAATTTCAGTGCGATACGGCCCCAAGACATGAATCGCGACCACAAATAATGCGGCCAACACGCGAAGTACATCGAGATACGCAATATGCCCTTGATGTTGCGCTGGTTGCATTTGTTAACACCTTTAACCATCTGAGTGAACAAGACGAACTTCATAATACGCCAAATTGCCGTCAAAAGACGCTCATTCACGACAACTTACAGTCAAGTATGTCAATTTTTATGCCGAAAACTAGCACACAGATCGGCTTATTACGTTAAAAGTTAGTATTTAATGTTGATATTTGGTTTAAAAAACAATTAACATCCGGCCTTCTTTCCCATTGACGGGAAGTGCAGTACTAACATGGAGACGAATGACATGCACTCAAACACCTCCGAGCAACGGGGCGGCCCACATAAACGCACGCTGTTTACACGTTTTCTCGATACCGTCGAGTGGCTCGGCAACTTATTACCCCATCCTGTGACCTTATTCGCAATTTTCTGCGTCGCTATTCTGCTGGCATCGGGTGTCGCCGGTTACTTTGATGTTTCAGTGGCGGATCCGCGTCCAGAAGGCGCAAGCGGGCGTGCCGCCGATGGCATGATCTACGTGCAAAGCCTGCTTAATGCCGAAGGTTTGCAAATGATCGTCACCAATTTGGTGAAAAACTTTACTGGCTTTGCGCCATTAGGCACCGTATTGGTTGCTATGTTGGGTGTCGCAGTAGCCGAGCATTCTGGCTTACTCTCAGCATCAATGCGTGGTTTAGTGATGGGCGCCTCTCGCCGTACCGTCACCTTTACCATTGTCTTTGCCGGTATTATCTCTAACACCGCCTCAGAGCTCGGTTATGTGGTCTTAATTCCGCTCGCGGCGATGATCTTTCACTCGTTAGGCCGCCACCCACTTGCCGGCTTGGCAGCAGCATTTGCCGGGGTGTCGGGCGGCTATTCAGCTAACTTATTGCTGGGTACCGTCGACCCATTGCTCTCCGGGATCACCGAATCTGCTGCACAAATGATTGATCCCGAGTACACCGTGGGCCCAGAGATGAACTGGTACTTTATGTTTGTCTCCACCTTCTTTATTGCCTTTGTCGGCGCCTGGATAACCGATAAGATTGTTGAGCCTAAGCTTGGACCTTATGACCAAAGCCAAGCGTCTGAAGACATTTCTGCGGCCTCGGCCAGTAAGCTTAATGATGACGAAAAACGCGGCCTGCGTAATGCGGGGATTGCGGTGCTGATTGTCAGTGGTATTTTAGCGCTCACCATTGTCCCAGAGTGGGGAGCACTGCGTCATCCCGAGACCGGTGACGTGGCGGGATCTCCGTTCTTGAAAGGGATTGTCGCCTTTATCATGGTGTTCTTCGCGGTACCGGGTATCGTGTTTGGTCGTACGGTTGGTACCATCAGCAACGATCGTGATGTGATTGACTCGATGTCGAAATCGATGAGTGCGATGGGGATGTACATCGTACTGGTGTTCTTCGCCGCTCAGTTTGTCGCCTTCTTTAAGTGGACCAACTTCGGCCAAGTGATTGCCGTCGGCGGCGCAGACTTTCTGCAAACCATTGGTTTAACCGGCCCTGCGTTATTTCTTTGCCTTTATTTTAATGTGCGGTCTAATCAACCTATCGGTGGGATCTGCATCGGCACAATGGGCGATTACCGCACCGATTTTTGTGCCGATGTTAATGTTGGTGGGGTATGCACCAGAGACCATCCAGTCCGCTTATCGTATCGGTGACTCGGTCACCAATATCATTACTCCGATGATGAGTTACTTTGGGCTGATTTTGGCGGTAGCTTGCCGTTATGTGAAAAACCTGGGGATTGGTACCTTAATAGCCACCATGCTGCCTTACTCGATGATCTTTATGGTCGGGTGGAGCATCTTGTTCTATGTGTGGGTTTTTGTTCTCGGTTTACCGGTCGGCCCGGGCGCTGAGACGTATTACAACTTTAACCAATAATCGTCTTTGATTCTTTACCAGGCAAGCCGATCACGCTTGCCTTTTTTCCCTCTTAAGTGGGATTTTCATCCTTCCTCGAAGACGGTTATAGTAACGCTATCTCAATGATGGTAGCCAACAAATGACAACTCTTGCCGACAGTCAGGACCAACCGGCTTGCGACGCTCACTCTCTTGCCCGCGAGGCACAACTGAGTGAGACGTTTAAACACAATATTACGCCCTTTTGGCAGCAACGTGAGCATGGATTTTTCCATGGAGAAAGTGGCTTGCGTCTGCATTGGTGTAGCTTTACGCACCCACAACACACGCGTGCAATCGTGGTGGTAAATGGCCGCATTGAAAGCGTAATGAAGTACCAAGAGATCTTTTATGACCTCTTTCAAATGGGCTATGACGTTTACAGCTTTGATCATCGCGGCCAAGGTTTATCAGAGCGTTTAGTCATTAAACCGCGCGATTTGGGACATGTTGAACGTTTTGACGATTATGTCACCGATCTCGCGACCTTCATGCAAACCATTCGGGCCCATCGTCATTATGATCAGACCTTCATGCTAGGTCACTCGATGGGGGGCGCCGTTGCCACACTCTATGCGCATCAGTATCCGAACGCGCTCGCAGGATTAGCCATGACCGCGCCCATGTTTGGCGTACAAGTGAGTCCCTGGCTCGGCCGTATCGCGCCTTGGCTTTGTCGCTTGATGGCACGCTATCAACACCCACCGCGTTTTGGGCCGGGGCAAGTGGGCTATCGTCATGTGCCGTTTGAGCAAAACCGCCTGACTCACTCGCGAGCACGCTATGCCTGGTTTCGCCAGCTATATATCAACCAACCCCAGTTACAAATCGGTGGACCGAGCGCGCGCTGGATTGCCGAAGGCATGGCCGCAGGCGAACAATGCTTAGCGGTCGCATCACAATTAACGACGCCAACATTTATCTGCCAAGCTGGTGGCGAGCAAATCGTCTCTAATCCGGCCATGTCGCAATTTCATTTTTTACGCCAACAGGCCAATCAACCCAGCCAATGGCAGTTTTTTGCGGGGGCACGGCATGAGATCCTGTTTGAAACCGACACCCATCGTATTGCCGCTTTATCCGCGATACGCGACTTTTTTGATCGCCAATGCGAGGATCGCTAATGCAAGCTGTCGGCTCATCCATGTGCTCACTAAAAGCGGAAATCAAACAGTGATAGTGTTCCCTTTTTAACCGCTACGAGTTGCAGTAGACTCAAAGGATACTGTGATTGTGATCGCCAAACTAATGAGGACATGATGTACAAACTTGTCGCTTCTGATCTAGACGGTACCTTGCTGACGCCTGAGCATCGTATCGCCCCCTATACCAAGCAAGTGCTGGAGCACCTTCATCAGCAAGGTATTCACTTTGTGTTTGCGACAGGTCGCCATCATGTCGACGTTGCTAGCATTCGTGAAACGGTTGGTATTCCCGCTTACATGATCACCTCAAACGGCGCCCGTGTGCACGACAGTGATAACCAGTTGGTTTACCAGCATAATGTTGACCCTGCTATCGTCGCGAGTCTGATTCAAGACGTCAAAGATGATGCAACTGTCACCATTCACTTATACCGTGATGATGAATGGCTACTGAGTAAAATGGACGAAGAACTCGCCCGTTACCATCAAGACTCAGGGTTCCAGGCCCATGAATTTGACGTCGATAATCCTCCAGTTGATAACGTGGCCAAGATTTTCTTTATCCGCCATGATCATGACTACCTACTGCAGTATGAGCATCAATTTATTGAGCAGTATGGGGATCAAGTCAGCATTGCCTTCTCTACCCCTTTCTGTCTCGAAGTCATGGGGAGTGGGGTGTCAAAAGGCGCAGCCTTAGAGGCCGTCGCCCGCCGCCACCAGCTCAATCTCAGTGACTGTATTGCGTTTGGCGATGGCATGAATGATGTCGAAATGCTGAATGCCGCCGGCCAAGGGCTGGTGATGGCAACGGCACAGGCACGGGTAAAAGCGACTCTTTCAGACAAGGCAATCATTGGCAGCCATGCCGACGAAGCCGTCGCTCGCTATTTAAAAGCCCATTTATTGGATCAGTGACAGCTTCATTGGGCTTACTTTTGGCGCCAGCCTCGCTGTGGTTACTCCCCCACCATGGCGAGGATGGCCTGCCATTGCGTATCCGTCACCGGCATCACACTTAGACGGTTGCCTTTTTTCACCAAGGGCATCTCAGCCAGGGCCGGATTACCTTTCATCTCAGCCAAGGTAATTAACGGTAAATGACGCTGATAGGCCACATCCACCATAAACCACCTCGGTATCTGTGGCGTCGATTTCGGATCAAAATAGCCGCTTTCTGGCTCAAACTGGGTATGATCGGGATAACACGCACGCACCACGGTCGCCACGCCGACTACCCCAACGTGCTTGCAGGATGAGTGATAAATCAACACCTGATCACCGACCGTCACCTCATCACGCAGCATATTTCGTGCTTGATAATTGCGCACGCCCTCCCAACATGAAACCTTTTGCCGCTTTAGTGTGTCTATCGAAAAGGTATCTGGCTCTGTTTTAAATAACCAATAACTCATGCTAGCTTGCTCTTAACCGGATGATGGCGGCAATCTTGTCCTGCCCGTAATCCAGGCGCAAGCCTCTCTTTTCGCTCAGTACAAGGAGTTTTTCGTGCCATCTTTTCGTCCCCTTATTATCGCGTCGGTCAGTATGCTGACCCTCGCAGCTTGCAGCAGCAGTCCTTCGGGCCCCGTAGAGCTTGGGCATCGTAGCGATAAAGTTGACACGGGTCTGGTTCATACGCCGCAGCCTTTTATGCAAACCGGCCAAATCTCTGTCAGTCCCGAAACAGCCAGCTTCACGCCGTGCGGCAGTCAAGAGCAATATTGGCTTGATTTAACCGCCGATCAACGCGCTACCTTATCCCAGCAGGCCGGGCCGGTATACAGTGAATTTGAGGGCTACTTTACGCCGGTGTCACGCCGCGGATACAGTGCTGATTACCCCGCTGCGGTGACCATGACACGCTTAAATATGCTCTCCAGCGAGCTAGCAGGGTGCGCGCAACCTCGCAACACGCTCTTGGCGGAAGGACAGACCCCGACCACCTGGTCGGCGGCCATCGGTCAAGGACACCTCGCTTGGGAAAGCGAGCAAGACTCACAAGAGCGCCCGCTCAGCGGACAAAGCATGAGCCAAGAGCAAGCACAATTCCGTGCCCAACAAGCCGCTTTAACGCTTAGCGCGCAAGGCTGCCAACAAAGCGCTAACACCCTCTATGGCTGGCAAGCACGTTTAAAAACGGCGAAAGGCACTTACCAAGGGTGTGCGATCTTGCCGTCAGTGGATACCAGTCAGCATTGGGCGGGCGAATACCAAGGTACCAGCCAGTCGCCCGGCCAACCGACTCTGACCACACAACTGACGTTGCTGCCCGATCATAGCGCCATCACCAGCTACCACCCGCAAGGGGAAGCGGTGACCAAAGAAACCGGGATTTGGCAGCCGGTCGGGGACAATCAAGTGCAAGTACTCACCACCCGCAGTGGTGAGCAAATGGTGGTGTCTGAGCGCATATATACACGTGACGGGTTTTCCCTCACCGCTTCCGAAGAAACCTTTAATGGCAATACCTACTCATTAGGTCATGACGGCTTAACGCTGAGGCTCAAAGTCGGGGATGCTGTGAACGTATCAAACCAAACCGGCATTAAAGGCAGCGCCGAGAAAAACCCGCGCGTTGAGCAAGCACTCAAAGACTACCTTAGCGATAACGGCCAAACCGGCCCACTCACTTATCGCTGGCTCACGCACGACCTCAATCAAGACGGGCAGCCTGAGCTGTTGGTCTTAACCGACAGCTGCGGCAGTGGCGGCTGCACCTTATTGGTGTTTAAAGGCCACGCGCAAGGCTGGCAGTTTAATAGCCGCATGACACTGGTGCATGTGCCTCTTTTATTAGCACGCAGCCAAAGCCAGGGTTGGCATGATTTGATCGTGCCAGTCGGTGGCGGTGGTGCGCCGGCCGGTCACCATGTGATGCGATTTGATGGGCAACGTTACCCGCTTAACCCCAGCACTGCACCTCGCGCGCCCAAACCGGATGGCTCAGACTCCGCCTTATTTGCCGATGGCATCTATGCCACCCAGCAAGGCGTGGTATTGGGAGAAGAATAACGTAGACGCGAGCGACCGTGGCACGTGGCTCGCATTCCTTGTCGGACTTGCGCACAATAGCGACCCGACACCTTAAGGAGAGTCTGATGGCCCGTTCGCCCTGCCGCCAATGCGGTTTTACCTATCACTGTATCTGTCACTGCTATTGGCCGCTTGAAAGCCAATTGCAATGCGTGCTGGTGATGCACGAAAACGAAGCGGCGCGCCAATCCAACACCGGCAAACTGGTTAAAGCGGCACTCCCCCACACTCAGATAGAGATTTGGCAACGCAAACAACCACCGCAAGCCTTGCTCGACAGCTGGGCGCGCGGTGATGTATCACCTTGGTTGTTGTTTCCCAGTGATGATGCTATCCCCGCAGATAGACTCTTCGCTGACCCGGCTCGGTCTGTCTCTTGCGAGAATAGGTTAGTCTCTTGCGCGGAGACGCTAGCCGCCACGAATGCGCCTCGCGCGCCGTTACAGTTTGTGGTGCTGGATGCGACTTGGCAGCAGGCGCGAAAAATACTCAATAAAAGCCCATGGCTCAATCGTCTGCCGCGGGTCGGTTTGCCGTCAACAGCCGCCTCGCAATATACGCTCAGGCGCAACCAACCCGAGGGGCATTTGTGTACCAGTGAAGCGGTAAGTGCATTACTACGAAGCCGAGGCGACGTGGATGCCGCCACGCAGCTGAACCATTTTCTTGCCCATTTTATGGAGAGCTACGAGGCCGACCGCCATCATCAAACCGAGCCTCTCCCCGCCGCCAAGGTCGCTGACGCCAAAAGAATGAACAAAAAAACGCCGAGCACAGCGCGCTGCCATGCTCGGCGTTTAAGCGGTTTATAGGTTACAACTTAAAGCGGCTGATCTCTTGCTCGAGGCTATGAGAAAGCTCGGATAACGTCGCGGCTTGACGCGCGGCTTCATCCGCTTCAGTCGATAACTCATTAGACACATCGCGAATGCCCTCTGAGTTGCGGGTGATCTCCGAGGTCACGCTCGACTGCTCTTCCGCCGCTGAGGCAATTTGGGTGGCCATATCGCTAATTTGGCTCACCGCTGCGACAATTTGGCTCAGGCTTTCATGCGCAACGCTCGCCTCATCGACACTGGCATGTGCCCGTTGTTGGCTATTTTGCATCATAGTCACCGCTTTACCGGTCGCCTGCTGCAAGGTATCAATCATTTGCTGGATTTCGGTAGTCGAGGCATGGGTGCGTTGACTCAAGATACGCACCTCATCGGCCACCACCGCAAAGCCTCGGCCTTGCTCGCCCGCACGCGCCGCTTCGATCGCGGCATTCAGCGCCAACAAGTTCGTTTGTTCGGCCACACTCTGAATGGTCGATAAGATACTCGTGATGCTGTGCGCGTGTTGATCCAACTCACCAATCACACCGGTGGCCGCCTCGACGTCATGGGCCAACTCGGTGATAGCGTGTTTGCTTTTCTCTACCTGCTGGCCACCATCGTTGGCGACGCTTTCGGTCTCTTGGGCGGTCCGCGCAGTATTATCCGCATTACCGGCAATATCTTGGGTCGCCGAGGCCATTTCATGGATAGCGGTCGCCACCATATTGATTTCATCTTGCTGATGACCAATACGGGTGGAACGCTCTTCCGCTTGCGCCGCGGTCAGCTCGGCTTGTTGCTTGAGCGAGCCAGACAGCTGGCGCAAATGCGACACCATGGTGTGCATGTTGCCGACAAAGCGGTTGAAATTGTTGGCAAGTTTGCCAATTTCATCATTACTGTGTGGCTCAAGGCGCTGGGTTAAGTCCCCTTCACCGGAAGCAATTTCTTCTAGCGCGGCGGACACATTGAGTAAATCACGGAACAACACATGCATCAACCACGTCACAGCACCGGCCACCAGCAAGGTGATAACGAGGCTGTCAGTATAAGATCGAACAAGGCATCACCCTGGCTGGCGTATTCGGTGCGCTTATCCAGTTCAATCGCCAGCACCCAATCGGTGTTGGGAACCGACGCAAAGTAAAACAGTTTATCGACCCCATCGACAGGCAATTCCACCAGCGATTGCTGTGCCAACGCCTGACGCACGCGGTTTTCATTCAGCTCAGGAGACAAGCTACGATACGGCTTTAGCAAGCGCGCTTTGTCTTTGTGAGCGAGAAAAGTGCCATCAGCGCCTAACAACATCGCGTTCGCATTTTTGCCCACGTTTAATTGGGTCACATCGCGGATCAACTGGTCAATCAACACATCTGCGCCCACCACACCGATTAATTCGCCATTGCGACGTACTGGCTCGGCCAAAGTCACCAACATCGCACCGGTAATCGCATCACTGTAAGCGGTGGTAATCATCGGGCTACCTGCACTCACGGCTTGCTTGTACCACGGGCGGAGGCGAGGGTCATAATCATCGCGGTTGCGCTCTGGGCGCGAGCGATACATAGCACCTTTTGGGGTACCAAAGTAGATATCGTCAAACCCACCGGCCTCGCGCGCTTGCTGTAAATAGCTCACACGATGGCTACTGCTGGTGTAATCGGTAAAGGCACTGGTGATATCAGCACGGATTTGCACCCAACCGCTGATCGATTCAGTCGCCGCATCGGCGATACCACTGACGCGGCTATAGATGCTCGACTGGGTTTGGGCTTGAATCTGGCTTACCGCAAGCCAGGTGAGAAAGGCGGCCATCAGCAATACAGCAGATAAGCATGCCCCAATTAATTTTTGTTTTAGTGATAACTGCATGGGAGCGGCTCTCAAAGCAACGACAGGTTAATTCCAAACTCCCCGATAACCGAGGTAGCAATAGTGAACAGCCGCCACCCCGTCCCTAGGGTACCGCGAGCCCATCCAGTGCATCGCGGGTTCACAGCGCCGGATAGTTTTTATCCGACATGGCAAGCGCGCTAATGTAACAGCGCGCAAGAAAGATTGCTATCTTTTAGACAAAAAACAGTCAACTAGAGAAGAGTTAGAATCAAGATCACACATGCTGCCCGGCTACCCAGCCGGAACTCCAAGCCCATTGGAAGTTATAGCCGCCGAGCCAGCCGGTGACATCAAGCACTTCACCGATAAAATACAGGCCGGGAATATCTCGCGCTTCAAGGGTTTTCGAGGAAATTGCGTGGGTATCCACCCCACCAAGCGTCACTTCTGCGGTGCGGTAACCTTCAGTGCCATTTGGGGCAATGGACCACTGGTGAAAGTAGTAATGAAGCTGATCGAGCTGCTTGTCATCGAGCTGCTTGAGCGGTTTATCCGGCAAGCTATCGCGCGCAATCAAGACCTCGACCAAGCGTTTGGGGAATAGGCGAGACAGTGAGGTTTTTAAGGTTTGGTTGGGGTGCTTATCACGCATGGCTACCAGCACGTCTTTTAGCGACTCACTGGGGAGTAAATCGATAGTGACCGCTTCGCCCGGTTGCCAAAACGAGGAGGTTTGCAACACCGCCGGTCCCGATAAGCCGCGGTGGGTAAAGAGCAGGTTCTCGCTAAAGCAAACGCCAGACTCGGTGGTGATCGAACATGGCACCGACACCCCGGAAATATCGGCAAAGCGCGTTTTGTCCTCTTGGTGCAAGGTATACGGCACCAAGGCGGCGCGAGTGGGCAGCACTTTTAGACCAAATTGCTCGGCAAGCTGGTAACCAAAGGGGGTGGCACCAAGCTTGGGCATGGAAAGGCCGCCCGTGGCGACTACCAAAGACTGGCAGCGTACCGGCTCACCATTGAGTTTGAGGCGAAAGCCAGCTTCTTCTTGCTCGATATCATGCACTTCACAGCGATAGCGTTGACTGATGGTGGCTTGGTCGCATTCGGCCAAAAGTAGGTTAACGATATCTTTGGCGCTGTCATCACAAAACAGCTGGCCATGGTCACGCTCGTGATAAGCCACGCCATGGGTCGCCACCAGACCAATAAAGTCCCATTGGCTGTATTGCGCCAATGCGGATTTGACGAAGTGCGGGTTCTCACACAGGAAATTATTGGCGGTGACGTCATAGTTGGTGAAATTGCAGCGCCCGCCGCCCGAGATCAGGATCTTGCGGCCCGGCTTTTTGGCATGGTCCACCACCAAAACGCGGCGGCCACGTTGGCCGGCTTGTGCCGCACACATCAATCCGGCGGCACCGGCACCAATCACAATTACATCATACTCAGTCACACGCTTACCTGTTTATTCTCTGCTCACCCTGTGGGAGCGGCATTGTAGCAGCCCGCACGTGAGCGGCAAGCGCGATTTAACGCGCCTGTGCATCTGGCGGTGGCTCATAGCAGCAGCACCTTGCTCTAGCATATTCGGATCCATATGCAGCGTGCGGGTAGGAAGAGCAATATCCGCACCATGCTGATGAATAATTTCAATCACTTTTAATAACACGTCTTGTTTTACCTGATGGTAACGCTGCCAGTTGACCGTTTTGGTGAAGGTGTAAATAAAGAAATCAAGTGAATGCGGGCCAAAACTGTTGAAGTTCACAATCAAGGTTTGCCGCGTTTCAATATCTGCATGCGCTTCCAACATCGCATACACATCATCAATTACCGTACTGATTTTATCGGCGTCTTGATAACGCAGCCCAATGGTTTCGTAAATCCGACGGTTCAGCATCCGCGAGGGGTTTTCCACCACCACGTTACTGAATACCGAGTTGGGCACGTATAAAGGGCGCAAATCAAAGGTGCGCACTACCGTCATGCGAATACCAATTTTTTCCACCGTGCCCTCAATGTTGCGATCGGGGGAGCGCACCCAGTCGCCCACTTTAAATGGCCGATCAAAGTAGATCATCACCCCACCGAAGAAGTTGGAGAGCAAATCTTTGGCGGCAAGACCGACAATTAAGCCCCCCACACCACCAACCGTGAGTAACCCGGAGACACTGACACCCAGGCTTTGTAGCAGCGTAATCACGCCAATGCAGACGGCGAGTGCGCGTAAGACGTTACCAATGGCGTTAATCGTGGTGTGATCACGGCGCCCTTCGTTAAATAACAGCTGCTCACCACTGTTGACCAATCGGAGCAAAAACCAGATCAATAAGAACACGACCAGCAGCTCTCTGATCACGCTCACCCAGCTTAAATTCAAGTGACCTGCGGTATTATCAAGAAAAATTTCTAGCGCATGAAACGCAGGCCAGCCCCAGATTAAGAGGGAAAATGGCGTATCAATCGCGGGCCACAACACATCATCCCAACGTGTTTGCGTGCGCTCTGCCAGTGCCTTTAAGCGCCCCATCAACACACGCCATATCGCCCAGACGACGGCTCCAAGCCCCATCAAAATGACAATATCTGAGATCCAGTCCCACGCGGCGGCTTGATAGAGTGACTGCCACCATTGGATTAGGCTTTGCATGCTTCCCTCACGATTACGGTGTCTAGACGTTTATGCTTGTCAGACTAACAAAAAAATGCTGACCAAGGTCAGCATTTTGTCTAAAGGATGGCTATCCGTTTACCAGCCGCAAAAGCGACAAGAAAAAAGGTCGCGAGTAAGGCACCGGACAGGGCAACATTAAGCGTGAACAGATGACGCACCTTATTGCATTTACCCACAAATGCCGCATCATGATGATGAAGGTACTCTTGGCTGCGAATATATTGGTATAAACGTTTTTGTCGCGAGATATCGCCTTGGGGCGATAAAGTGAAGAAGTTGCTCTCACGACGACAGATTTGCTGGTAAAGCAACGGATTGGCATCACGTAACATCACCACCAATGCCCGCAATGACGATACATAGCGTGCGATATTTATCACTGTCACTGTGAACACAGCCACAATTAGGATATCACCGTTCATAATCCTCTCCCTTCACTACACTGGATGGCGCTTCAGAGGGAGAGGTTACGTAATTACTGCCCCGCTGAGCTGTCCATCACTGACGTTGATTCTTCAACTGCCATGGATGCCAAGTCTTTGTCGATAAAGAACAGAGCCTTGCCATCTTCGCCGACTAACTCGATCTTATCGAGTACGCCTTTAAACAACTTCTCTTCTTCGTGTTGCTCCGCGACATACCACTGCAAGAAATTAAAGGTAGAATAGTCTTGCGTGGTAAACGCGGCATGCGCCAAGCTTGTTAATTTTTTCCGTAATTAAGCGCTCATGCTGATACGTTTCGCGAAACACCTCACCTAACGAGGAAAATTCGTGACGCGGTGCATCAATCGACCCCAAGATAGGCATCGCCCCTGTCTCACTCACATACGTAAACAGGCGCTGCATATGCTGCATTTCTTCCTGTGCGTGCTTATGTAAGAATTTTGCCGCGCCTTCGAAGCCTGATCCTCACACCAAGCGCTCATTTGTAAGTATAGGTTTGATGAGAAAAACTCCAAATTGATCTGCTCATTGAGCCTGTCAACCATGGCAGGTGCTAGCATATAAAACGTCCTCTTTATTGGGGGTTAGCTGCCATTCTGACCAGCAGCACGTCGGTTTTCAAGCGGATTACGCCGGTAATGTCCAGCGTGACCGATTCTTATATCGAATTTATGACCCGCCTCATTGTCGAATTCTTAATCGGAATGCGATCACAGTGACGGATTTTGCCTCTCAAGCAGGTTAAACTGCGTTTATAACCTCGCATAAAAAGGATAACTCTATGTCATACAAGCATATTTTGGTTGCGGTTGATTTGTCAGATGACAGTGAAAGACTGTTGAAGAAAGCTGACGCACTTGCCTTCGCCTTGGGCGCACAACTGTCGTTGGTTCATATTGACGTCAATTATGCCGAGCTCTATACCGGACTGATTGATATTAACTTAGTCGAATCACGTAACCGAGTGATTGAAGAAGCCCAGCAAAAACTCAATCAACTGGCCAGCGACGCACAAAGCACGGTCACACACACCTTGGTCAGTAGCGGTGATTTAGCGGAAGAGATCACCGAGTCAATTCAAAACATGGGGATTGATTTGGTGGTCGTCGGCCATCATCAAGATTTCTGGAGCTCGTTGTTGTCGTCAACTAAACAACTGCTGAATAAAACGCCCGTTGATCTTTTGATGGTGCCCATCCGCGACTAAACCCTCTTCGCTAACCACTATCGACAGAAGGCGGATCATTCTGCCTTCTGCGCTTTTAACCATACGCTGACTGGGAACCGATTGCGTCCTAGAAGCGAAACGGTACACTGCCCTTTTACTCTCTTTATCGAAGGAACCGAGTTATGGGGTATCTTAGCGGCGTGACACTGCTGTGGGCCTTTTCGTTTAGCTTAATTGGCGTGTATCTAGCCGGCCAAGTCGACAGCTACTTTTCTGTATTGATGCGTATCGTGCTGGCAGGATTGGTGTTTTTACCTTTCTTACGTCCTCGCCAAGTGCGCCCCGCGTTTGCCGCCAAATTGATGTTAGTCGGCGCGTTTCAGCTTGGCATCATGTACTGTTTCTTCTATCAGTCCTTCTTATTCTTATCGGTACCAGAAGTGCTGTTGTTTACCGTTTTTACTCCGCTTTATGTCACCTTAATTTACGATGCGTTGAAAAGGCAGTTCAGCGCTTGGTACCTGCTCACCGCGGCCATCGCGGTGCTTGGCGCCGTAGTGATCCGCTATGCCACTGTCAATCCGGACTTTCTGGTTGGTTTTTTAGTGGTACAAGGTGCAAATTTGTGCTTTGCGATTGGCCAGGTTGGTTACAAATACTTGATTGAGAAAGAGCAAACTCAGCTACCTCAGCATGCGGTATTCGGTTGGTTTTATCTTGGCGCCTTAGTGGTGGGCGTGCTAGCTTTCGCCTTGCTCGGAAACAGTGACAATCTGCCTTCTACGCCAACCCAGTGGGGAGTGTTGATTTATCTAGGCACTATCGCGTCAGGGCTGGGCTATTTCTTTTGGAATAAGGGTGCAACCCTGGTCAATGCTGGGGCGCTCGCAGTGATGAACAACGCGCTGATCCCAGCCGGCATTGTGGTGAACGTACTGATTTGGAACCGCGACGCGGATCTTCTGCCGTTACTCAGCGGCGGGGTACTGATTTTAGCCGCGCTGTGGTTTAACCAAACCTGGGTCAAGCGCCGCGTCGACGCCCAACGGAATGCCGCCCAACGGAATGCCGACCCAAAGCCTCAGTAACCCGAACGTAAAACAGGCAGGGAAACCCCTGCCTGTTTATTTACCCGAGAGCCAACCCTGATCAGATAAAGGCAAACGCGTCTGAGTAGAGATGATCACGACTCACGCCGCGCTCTTTGCAGAACATATCACGTGCCACGCCTGCCATTTCAAAGCGCCCGGCAATATAGATATCGTAAGCGCCGAGGCTAACAAAATCTTCCATCACCGCTTCTAATACATTCCCTACTTTGCCTCGCCATTCGCCTTCCGCCTGTTCAACCACAGGCATAAAGGTAATATTGCGATGCGATTCAGACAGTGCTTGCAGCTCGTCATGCGCGTAAAGCTGGCACGGGTTGCGTGCCCCCCAATAAATAAAGATCGGAGACTGTATTCCTTGATTAATACAGTGATCGACCATGCTGCGAACATACGAAAAACCGGTCCCGCCGGCAATCAACAGCAAGGGACGCTCACTCTCACGCAACCAGGCATCGCCGGCCGGTTCGGTGATTTCAAAGCTCGCTTCACCGCTTTCTAGCACGGCTTTGGCTTTTTCAACCACTTCCAGCGCGAACGGATTTTCATCGGCGGCGCCCACATGGAGCTCGAGCTCACCGCCGTCTTGACGACATGGACTACTCGCCAGTGAAAACGGGCGTTTATCTTTTTCGCCCATTACCGCCATCACATATTGCCCAGGGTGATAGCTCACCGCCTGCTGAGGCTTTAGGACAATGCGGTAAGTGTGACACGCCAGCGACTCAACGGCGGTCACTTCACATAGTATCGACATTCTGTTCCTCTGTTCGTTTTGCTACAGCCGTTGAGGTTATGAGAGGCGGTATCACTGCCGCCTCAGGCTGTATTTTTATCATTAACGGTGAATGCTAGCGCATACCAACCGGATTAGTCTAAAATCCCTAATTCGTCCCATATCGCATCGACACGTGCGACCACATCCGGGTCTTTCGCGATCGGTGTGCCCCACTCGCGAGCGGTTTCTCCTTGCCATTTATTGGTGGCATCGAGCCCCATTTTCGAGCCAACGCCAACCACTGGCGACGCAAAGTCGAGCGAATCAATCGGTGTGTTTTCCACCATCACGGTGTCGCGCGCGGGATCCATTCGAGTGGTGATTGCCCAAATAACATCATTCCAGTCACGCGCATTCACATCGTCGTCACACACTATCACAAACTTGGTGTACATAAACTGACGCAAGAAAGACCACACGCCCATCATCACGCGTTTCGCATGCCCTGGGTATTGTTTTTTCATGGTGACCACCGCCATCCGGTACGAGCAA
Organism: Salinivibrio costicola subsp. costicola ATCC 33508 = LMG 11651; assembly: GCA_000565345.1. GTDB lineage: Bacteria > Pseudomonadota > Gammaproteobacteria > Enterobacterales > Vibrionaceae > Salinivibrio > Salinivibrio costicola. The sequence goes on from AQOF01000043.1 coordinate 19,271, forward strand.
CCCTCCGGAGGCAAATAAAAGTCGACAATTTCTGGGAACTGCTTTTGCAAAATGGGCACAAACACTTCGTTCAGGGCCACACCCAGTACGGCAGGCTCATCCGGTGGCCGCCCCGTGTAGGTGCTGTGATAAATCGGCTTTTTGCGCATGGTCAGATGTGTCACAGTGAATACATGGTGACGCTCTACTTCGTTGTAATAGCCAGTATGATCGCCATAAGGCCCTTCGTCAGCATATTCGTTCGGATCGATATACCCTTCCATCACAATCTCGGCACTCGCCGGCACATCCAAATCGTTACTGATGCTCTTTGCCACCTCGGTTTTACTGCCGCGCAACAGCCCTGCAAAGGCATATTCAGACAGGGTATCGGGCACGGGGGTGACGGCGCCGAGAATGGTAGCCGGATCCGCGCCATAAGCAACGCTGATAGGAAAAGGTTCACCCGGATGGGTTTGCATCCAGTCATGCAAATCAAGTGCGCCACCGCGGTGTGCGAGCCAACGCATAATCACTTTGTTTTTGCCGATTTTTTGCTGACGATAAATACCAAGATTCTGGCGCTTTTTATTCGGTCCACGGGTAATGGTCAGTCCCCACGTCAGCAATGGCGCCACATCGCCCGGCCAGCAGCGCATCACTGGGATTTTATCCAAATCAACGTCATCGCCGCTAAGCACAACTTCTTGGCAACGCGGACGACGGACTGTCTTGGCGGGCATATTTAACACCTGACGAAACACAGGCAGCTTGTCGAGCGCATCGCGAAACCCTTTAGGGGGTTCAGGCTCTTTTAAGTAAGCCAGCAATTTGCCGACTTCACGTAGCTCAAGCACATCGTGTCGGCCCATACCGAGCGCCACACGCTTAGGGGTGCCAAACAGATTCGCTAATACCGGCATGTCATACCCGATGGGATTTTCAAACAGAAGGCCGGCCCGCTCGCTCTTAGGGTGCGGTCGCATATCTCAGTGATCTCTTGGTCAGGATCCACTGGCTGCGTAATGCGTTTAAGCTCACCTTGGGCCTCAAGGTAATCAATAAAATCGCGCAGATCGGAAAGTTTCATATCAGGCTCAATGAGTTAATGGACGCCTCTATGATACCAAGTAAACCGGTATCCGGATCGGTAAAGGGTCGACATTAGCGCGACGACAACGCAGATGCAATGTGCTGGCGGCCAAGGGGGCCAAGCTCGTCACCTAATCCACTTAACCACTCATCTTTTCCAGCTTCGACCAATAATTGTGCCACCTGCTGCCCTTGGCGTAATGATAACTGAGACATCAAAAAGTCAGCGACTGGCGCGGGTAATGGAGAAAGATTCGCCAGTTGTCGAATCGCGGGGCCACGCAGCGATGGGTTATCTGCGGCGGCCATCATTTGTTGCAACGCAAACCCATCATTAGCTCGTTGACGCAAAGCATGCAGTGCATTGAGGCTGTATTGATCGGTACCGCGCCGCCAAAGACGATCATACAGTGCCGGCCGGTCCGTCGCTTGTGCAAGTGCGGCCAAAATCGCGTTATCTGGTAGCCACATTAAGGTGGGATCAGTGAGGTATTGTTCGACCAAATAGGCTAAGCCATCGCTGTCATACTCATCAATCATCGCAACCAATGCATCACGGCGTTGTCGATAACCCGGCTGAGATGGCTTAATCCAGTCAGCAATCACCAATTGGCGATAACTGAGTAACATGCCTAACTCTTGGTCAGTTGTTGCTCCCGATAACGGTTTAACTGTTGGCGTGCTGCTGCCGCGTAATGGAAGGCAGGGGTCGTGACCCAATAGCCGTCTTGCTGGTGACGTAACAAAAAATGGGGTTGTTGCTGACTCAATTCAGCCAGATAACGTCGCCAATGATCGTTGTTCAGTGGCAAGGGTGAAGAGAGTAAACGGTAGAGTGTCGCTTCACGTGTGAGCGGCGGAAGCTGACGAATATGCGCTTTGAGCGCAGCGACATCGTCTTTCGCGAGCAAAGTAGACATGGTACGCATGGCTTTAGCCGTGTTCGCGTTATCTAGCACCTGTTCAATAAAGGTTTGGGTGACGATCTGACCATCCGCGGCTGGCGAATTAGCCGCCAAGCCGCCGGGCTCGACAAGCTCATGATTCCAAGCCCTATAGCCAACAGTATCGTACAGTAACGTCTTGCCATCCGTTGCAATCCTATGCCCAGTGTCACGCGTTCGGCGCCACCTTTCCTTGGTCACGTCTATTGTGCGAGCTGGGCCTTGGGTGAGCAATAAAAAAGCACTGCGAATGCGCAGTGCTTAACACTATTGCGTTAGCCGTTACGAGTTTTGTCGCCGCATGGCATCAAAGAACTCATTATTGGTTTTGGACATCGCCAATTTACCAATCAAGAACTCCATCCTTCAACATCGCCCATTGGATGCATGATCTTTCTTAAAATCCACATCTTTTGCAGTTCATCGGGTTTGGTAAGTAGCTCTTCACGGCGGGTGCCTGAGCGGGTGAAGTCAATGGCAGGGAAAACACGTTTTTCCGCAATCTTACGCGAAAGGTGCAGTTCCATGTTACCTGTCCCTTTAAATTCTTCGTAGATCACTTCATCCATCTTCGATCCCGTATCCACCAGCGCGGTAGCAATGATAGTCAGGCTCCCGCCTTCTTCCACATTACGCGCCGCACCAAAGAAACGCTTAGGACGATGGAGAGCATTGGCATCCACACCACCGGTCAACACTTTGCCCGATGATGGCACAACCGTGTTGTAAGCGCGGGCTAAACGCGTGATCGAATCCAACAAGATCACCACGTCTTTTTTATGTTCAACCAGACGTTTTGCCTTCTCAATCACCATTTCGGCAACTTGCACGTGTCGGTTAGCTGGCTCATCAAAGGTCGAGGCAACCACTTCCCCTTTGACCAGACGCTGCATCTCGGTCACTTCTTCCGGACGCTCGTCAATCAAAAGCACCATCAGTTCGCAATCAGGGTGGTTAAACGCAATGCTTTGAGCAATATTTTGCAGCAACATGGTTTTACCCGCTTTCGGCGGTGCCACAATCAAACCACGTTGGCCTTTACCGATAGGCGAAGCCAAGTCGAGGACACGGGCGGTGATGTCTTCGGTAGAGCCGTTACCGCGCTCCATCACCATCCGCTCGCTCGCGTGTAATGGGGTTAAGTTTTCGAAAAGGATTTTACTGCGGGCATTGTCGGGTTTGTCGCTGTTAACTTGGTTAACTTTTAGTAGCGCGAAGTAGCGCTCGCCGTCTTTCGGCGGCCGAATTTTACCCGCGATGGTATCGCCTGTGCGCAGGTTAAAGCGCCGAATTTGGCTGGGCGAGACATAAATATCATCAGGCCGGCCAAATACGAGCTGTCTGCGCTGCGCAAGAAGCCAAACCCGTCTTGAAGAATTTCCAGCGCGCCATTGCCAAAAATATCTTCACCGCTTTTTGCGTGCTGTTTGAGGATCGAAAAAATAATGTCCTGCTTACGCAAGCGAGCCAGGTTTTCAAGTCCCATGCTTTCGCCAAGCGCAACCAGCGTCGAGACGGGTTGAGTCTTCAGTTCGGTAAGATTCATAGTGGTGAGTGTCTTGTTTGTCAAAGTTGAGGTCTGAAATTAGTTAGCGTGTCGAGACCAGTGGCATGTTCGAGAGATGAACAGAAGTACAAATTCCGTGCAATAAGGTAGCACCTAAATGGGGTATCGTCTAGTTGACAGAAAAACAACCGCCGCTGTGAGGCAGCGACGGTTACTTTAACATTACAGGTTAGCGTCAAGAAACTCTTTCAGTTGAGTTTTTGACACAGCACCAACTTTAGTTGCTGCCACGCTGCCATCTTTAAAGAGTAGCAGTGTTGGGATACCACGGATGCCGAACTTAGGCGGAGTACCTGCGTTCTGGTCAATGTTCAGTTTTCCGATGGTGACTTTACCTGCATACTCCTCGGCGATTTCGTCCAAAATCGGTGCAATCATTTTACATGGACCACACCATTCTGCCCAAAAATCAACCAAAACAGGTCCTGCAGCTTTTAGAACGTCTGCCTCAAAGCTGTCGTCGGTTAGCTGCATAATTTTGTCGCTCATCTTTTACTCCAATACATGTTTTAGTTACTGGCTAAATTGCGACCAGTAAATTATGGGACTATTTGACTGGATTCGCTTCCGTATTGCAAGCCTAAGCTGATATTCTATCCGGATGAAAATGACGCATATCACAGAGCAGAAATTTGCCGAGCTCGGCTTGCACGCCGATGTTCTTAAAGGCTTGGATGCCAAGGGGTTTACTGAATGTACTCCTATCCAGGCATTGGCATTGCCGGTCCTGCTCACCGGCCAAGACATTGCAGGGCAGGCGCAAACAGGGACAGGAAAGACCCTGGCGTTCCTCGCTGCGACGTTTCATCACCTCCTCACGACCGATGTCCCCGCATCGCGTAAACAAAATCAACCGCGGGCCATCATATTAGCTCCTACGCGTGAGTTGGCGATTCAGATCTATAACGATGCTGAACCGCTTTTGGCGAATACCTCAATCACCGCCGGTCTCGCGTATGGTGGTGAAGGTTACGATAAACAGCAACAAACGTTGGAACAAGGGGTTGATATATTAATCGGCACCTGTGGTCGTATCATCGACTTCCACAAAAAGAAAATTATCGATTTGCACAGCATTCAGGCAGTGGTGCTGGATGAAGCCGACCGTATGTTTGATTTGGGCTTTATCAAAGACATTCGCTTTTTGTTTAACCGTATGCCGGCCCCCAACCAGCGCTTAAACATGCTGTTTTCGGCGACCTTGTCCTATCGTGTACAAGAGCTGGCCTTTGAACACATGACTAACCCTGAACACGTGGTAGTGGAGCCAGAGCAAATTACTGGCCATCGCATCAAAGAAGAGTTGTTCCAGCCATCCAACAAAGAAAAAATGCCGCTGCTACAAACCCTCATTGAAGAAGAGTGGCCCGAGCGCGCCATCATCTTTGCCAATACCAAGCATCGCTGCGAATCCATTTGGGCCCATTTAGCCGCCGATAATCATCGCGTAGGTCTGCTCACTGGCGACGTCCCTCAGAAAAAGCGGGTTAAAATTTTAGAGCAGTTTACTAACGGCGAACTGGATCTGCTCGTTGCCACCGATGTGGCAGCACGTGGATTACATATTCCTTTGGTTACCCACGTTTTTAACTATGACCTTCCCGATGATGCGCAAGACTATGTCCATCGCATTGGCCGTACAGGACGAGCCGGCGCCAGTGGCAGCTCAATTAGCTTTGCCTGTGAAGAGTACGCGATAAACTTACCGGCGATTGAAGAGTACATTGAGCACAGTATTCCGGTCAGCGAATTTGATCGTAACGCGCTATTGAAGGATCTGCCGCCGCCAAAGAAAATGGCTAAACGCCCGAATACGCAGCGTCGTAGTAACAACAAGAGCGGCAGCAGCAATAATAAAGGCAGCAGCAACAACCGCAACCAGCAGCGCCGCCGTCCACAAAAGTCGGCATAACAGAAAAGAAACAATAGGTCAGAGCGCATCATGAAGTGGTCATCGAACGGAATACAACATCAACCACCGACGCTGTACGCCGTCGATTGATTAGTCCAACAGCTTTCATATGCTGGTGGTGCGCCAAGTGGCCGGCAGTGTTCAAACCCTTGCCAAAATAAAGCGAAAAGTACGTCTCGCCGCTGGGATGGATAACCAACAACAGCTCAGCGATGAAGCCATGCAACGCGGCTGGGATTGTTTGGCTCTGTTCGCCGAACGCTTGCAAGACTTTAACACGGACAATATTCGCGTGGTCGCGACCGCTGCGCTGCGCCGTGCCAGTAACGCTGATGCCTTTTTAGTCAAGGCAAATACTTTACTGGGTTACCCTATCGAGATTATCTCGGGCGAAGAAGAAGCGCGCACCATTTACCAAGGGGTGGCGCACACCTCAGGTGGCCCGGGTAAACGCTTGGTCGTCGATATTGGCGGGGCTAGCACCGAGCTGATTATCGGTGAGCAGTTTGAACCGACCTTGTTACAAAGCCTTAATATGGGGTGCGTGACTTTTTTAGAAGACTACTTTGCCGATCGCGTCCTCAACCAAGCCGCTTTTGAGAAAGCGATCGCCGGTGCGAAAGCAGAGTTGACCCCGTTGATAGCTCAGTATCGCGAACTGGGATGGGACTGTTGTGTTGGCGCCAGCGGCACGGTACAAGCGCTGCAAGAAATTATGATGACCCAAGGGATGGATGAAGTCATCACCTTGGAAAAGCTTCACCGACTGCGCGATCAAGCGATTGCCTGCGGGCAAATGGACGCACTGGATATTGAGGGGTTAACGCTCGAGCGGGCCTTGGTTTTTCCGAGTGGTCTGTCCATCTTGATTGCCATTTTTGAGTGTTTAGAGGTTACTCGCATGACCCTCGCCGGCGGGGCGCTACGTGAAGGCTTGGTGTACGAAATGATGACCGCGATGCGTCACAGTGATATTCGTGCGCGCACCATAGCTAGCATCCAATCCCGCTATCAGCTTGATGAGGACCACGGGATCAATGTGGCTGCGACCGCACTTGAATTACTTCATCAATGTCCCGCGTCATGGATTCCAGAGCCGGAAGCCGGTAGCCTGCTCCATGCGGCAGCCTGCGTGCACGAAATCGGGTTGAGCATTGGCTTTAAACATGATGGCGACCATGCCGCATATTTAATTACTCATCTCGATTTACCTGGCTTTACCCGTGCACAAAAACAACTGGTTGCCACCTTGTTACGCTATTACCGTGAACAACTGGTATGCATTGATGGCCAACATGCCTTGTCCACCACCAGTGCCAACCGTCTCCTCCGACTACTACGCGTAGCTGTGATTTTATGCCATCGTCGCGACAGTCGCGTTCGGCCAATGATCGGACTCAATGCTGACGGCGACGCACTCACTTTGGCGCTAGATACCACACTGCTTGACGCTAGCCCACTGTTACGCGCGGAGCTAGAGCAAGAGGCGCTGCGTCAATCAAGCCTTGGACAGCCACTCGTCGTGCACGCTCAAGACGCTCACGCTCTATCGCACACACACCTTTAGCAAAACAAAAGGCCCACACCTTGATGGTGTGAGCCTTTTTATCCTTGGCGCTGTCAATCAGCTCAGCGGGCAATTAAGCCGCTGCAATCCCACTATGACGCAATAACGCCTCAGGGCTTGGCTCGCGACCTCTAAAGCGAACAAACAAGTCTTTCGGTGCTTCACTGCCCCCGCGGCTAAGAATATGGTTTAAGAAGTCTTCACCGGTGTCACGGTTAAAGATCCCATCCTCTTCAAAACGCGAATAGGCATCACTCGAGAGTACTTCAGCCCATTTATAGCTGTAATAACCTGCACTATATCCGCCCGCAAAGATATGCCCAAAAGCATGCGGAAAGCGGTTCCATTCAGGCGTCGGCACCACTGAGACTTGCTCACGCACCGCATTTAGCGTTTCCATGATCCGCGGGCCCACATCCGGATCAAACTCGCTGAATAGACGGAAATCAAACAAACTAAACTCGAGCTGACGCAACATTCCCATGGCTGAGTTAAAGTTTTTCGCCGCGAGCATTTTTTCCAGCATGTCTTCAGGAAGCGCTTCTCCGGTTTGGTAATGCCCCGAAATAAAGCTCAGCGCCTCTTGCTCCCAGCACCAGTTTTCCAAAAACTGACTCGGCAACTCTACCGCATCCCAAGGCACACCATTAATGCCGGAGACATCAGCCACGTCGACTTGCGTCAGCATATGATGAATGCCATGACCAAATTCGTGGAACAGGGTGACCACTTCATCATGGGTAAACAACGCCGGGTCGTCACCCACTGGCGGATTAAAGTTACAGGTTAAGTACGCCACCGGTGTTTGCAGTTCACCGTTCGCTTTGCGACGACGCACCCGGCATTCATCCATCCACGCGCCACCACGTTTATGCTCCCGCGCGTATAAATCCAAATAGAAGCTGCCACGCAGCGTCCCTTGGCTGTCATGAATGTCATAAAAGCGCACACTTTCATGCCACGTGTCGATTCCTTTACGCTCGGTAATCGTCATACCGAACACACGTTTCATCACTTCGAACAAACCATTGAGCACTCGCGCTTCAGGGAAGTATGGGCGGAGTGCCTCATCGGAGATGGTATAACGCGCTTGCTTGAGTTTCTCGCTGTAATACGGAATATCCCAAGGCTCAAGGTATCGACGCCAAATTCTTGCTTGGCATACGCCTTCACTTCGGCAAACTCGCGTTCACCTTGAGGGCGGGCTTTGTCGACCAAATCATTCAAAAAGCCCATCACTTGGTCTGGTGTTTCTGCCATCTTGGTCGCCAACGACAGTTCGCTGTAGCTATTAAAGCCCAACAAACGTGCCAGTTCGTATTTTAAGCGCAACGACTCATTCATCAGCTCGGAATTATCCCACTGCCCCGCTTGCGGGCCGCGGTCAGAAGCACGCGTGGTAAAGGCTTCATACATTTGTTGACGCAGTGCACGATTATCGCAATACATCATCACAGGCAGGTACGAGGGGACATCCAGGGTAAATAAATAGCCTTGCTGCGATTTTGCCTCTGCTTGCGCTTTCGCCGCCTGGCGCGCGGACTCAGGCAAGCCTGCGAGTTCACTCTCGTCAGAAATCAACTTGGTCCATCCCATGGTGGCATCAAGTATATTATTGCTAAATGAAGAGGAAAGCTCAGACAAACGCTTTTGAATGTCACCAAATCGGTGCTGCTGATCCACCGGCAAGGCAATGCCCGATAGTTCAAAATCTTGCAGCGCATCGGTGATGGCTTTTTGCTGAGCAATCTCTAGGGTCTCGAATTCGGCGCTCTCTTTTATCGCTTTGTATGCTTGATACAAACCTTTGTGCTGCCCGCGCCATGTTGAATACTCAGATAATAACGATAAGCAGCTTTCATAGGCTTCACGCAATGGCTGGCTATTGACCACCGCATTCATATGGCTGACCGGTGACCAGATCCGGCCTAGCCGATCTTCGGCCTCAGTCACCGGCACGCAAACAGTGGTCCAGTTAGCTTGGTCAGTGCCAGCAACGGCATCGACAGCTTGGCGACAGTCAGCAATAGCGGCTTCCACTGCCGGCTTAACATGCTCAGGCTTAATCGCCGAAAACGGAGGTAAATCCTCAAATTGAAGTAGCGGGTTGGACATAATGCCTTCCTTTTTGCTGATAAGGTGCTCACGAAGCGAGCCCTAGGAATATATAAACAATACGGTGTATATGCCGTCTCGAGGGGGACTTTTCAATCCTTTGGACTCAAGCAAGTTGTATTGCGAGCGTTACAAAATGATTCTGAGACTGCTGCCTCACTGACGGTTTGGTATGCTAATACTCAGAAGGTCAGAGTGGGTGGCTTTACAAGCGCCACCAAACAGGACAAGCTGACCTCGACATAAAAGCCAGTGGCACCCTGTGCCTATAAGATGGAGAAAGACATGGCGAAGCATTTCGACTATATCTGTATCGGTGGCGGTAGTGGCGGTATTGCCTCTGCCAACCGTGCCGCGATGCACGGTGCTAAAGTCGCCCTTATTGAAGCAAAACACCTAGGCGGCACCTGCGTCAACGTAGGGTGTGTGCCAAAAAAAGTGATGTGGCATGGCGCCCAAGTCGCAGAAGCGCTTAACCTCTACGCGTCAGACTACGGTTTTGATGTGGATGTGAAAGGCTTTAACTGGTCAACACTGGTTAATAACCGTGAAGCCTATATCGGCCGCATCCATAAGCTACGACAATGTTTAGATAAAACAACATCGATGTCATCCGTGGGTTTGCGCGCTTTGTCGACAACAACACGGTTGAGGTTGATGGTGAGCATTACACCGCCGATAACTTCTTAATTGCGGTCGGTGGCACGCCCACTGTTCCAACAATTCCGGGCGCTGAACTTGGCATCGATTCTGATGGCTTCTTTGCTCTCCCCGAGCAGCCTAAGCGGGTGGCTGTTGTCGGTGCCGGCTATATCGCGGTGGAGATTGCAGGCGTGTTACATGCGCTCGGCTCTGACACCCACTTGTTTGTGCGTAAAGACCGTCCACTACGGACATTCGATCCTATGGTGACAGATACCTTGGTCGAGGTAATGGAAAAAGAGGGGCCAACCCTTCATACCCAGCATGTTCCGGTTTCCGTTACCAAAGAGAACGATGGCAGCCTGACGCTATCATTTGAAAACGGCACCACCCACAATACAGACACCTTGATTTGGGCAATTGGCCGTCATCCCACCACAGATAAAATCAACCTGGGTGCGACGGATGTCCAAACCACGGCAGATGGCTACATCAAAGTCGACCCATACCAAACCACCAGCGTGCCACATATTCACTGTGTCGGCGATATCATGGATGGCGGCATTGAGCTCACCCCTGTTGCGGTGAAGGCGGGACGCTTATTATCAGAGCGCCTATTTAACGGCCAGACACATGCCAAAATGGACTATGAGTTGGTGCCAACCGTGGTATTTAGCCACCCGCCAATCGGCACCATTGGCTTGAGTGAGCCAGAAGCACGCGCCAAGTATGGCGATGACAATATAAAAGTCTACACGTCCAGCTTTGCGGCCATGTACACCGCTGTTACTCAGCACCGTCAACCCTGCAAAATGAAGCTGGTGTGTGCTGGCGATGAAGAAAAAGTGGTGGGCCTGCACGGGATCGGCTTTACGGTCGACGAGATGATTCAAGGCTTTGCGGTGGCGATGAAAATGGGCGCCACTAAGGCAGACTTTGATAGCGTGGTTGCGATTCACCCAACCGGGTCAGAAGAGTTTGTTACCATGCGCTAAGCCGCGCGAGATAGGTTCATATCAAAACGCCGTGTCGATACACGGCGTTTTTTATGGGGATTCATTGTTTGTTACAGCAATTAGCCTGTCAACTGCGCACAGAAGCGGGCCAAGCCTTCTTTAATACTCGCCAGTGCCGCCGTGGCTTGACCGGCGTCTTCTTGCTTGGCCGCTTGCTCTAGTGTCAACGCGTTCTGATACAGCTCTAGTGCGGCCAAATTACTGGCACTGCCTTTCATTTTATGCGCTTCTCGGACTAAATCGGCGTAATTATCCTCCGCTAACTGCCTTTCCATCACCGGAAGCTGTTGCTTGCTTTCTTCAACAAAAATACGGCAGGCTTCGTCAAGAAGCGCCGAACTGTTCATTAACCGACTTAACGCTTCTTCTTTATCCCAAACCGATAGGTCGGCCTTTCCTTGATTGACACTCATGTTGGATCCTTTGTACTGATAGACCTATGCGCCACATGGGCTTTTTGAATACTTTGTAGTCATCTTGTTTCTAGCTGTTACTAAGGTTAACCAGCTGCGTTTATCCTGTTGAGATAGTGGTTAAACTCAGGTCCAATCATGCTCGCTTTTCCCCCAAATCATAACAACAGAAGTGAGTGCAAATCATGATGGATATGTTGCCTTGGCTAATCGTTTCCGGTCTGATTGTTTCAGTCATCACCGGACTATTAACCGTATTGATGGTAAAAGGCCTCGATTAAGTCTGAAAGACTCCATGGTACGCCATGGAGTTTTTGCTTGTCCGCTGTTTATATTGATTTAGGGTTTATCCGACTTAGCCTTCTTTCTGGCCTTTTTATCCGCCTTACCCTTTTTGTCTTTCTTGGCTGCTTTTTGTTTGGCTTTTTTAGCTTTTTTAGCGGCGTGATCAGACGCTTTCTTCGCTTTCTTCGCTTTCTTTTCTTCACCACTCACTAGCGAGATAGGACGACAGACGTAGCCTTTTTCACTCGCGACCCGCGCACATTTACTACAAGCCACGCGTGGTGGTGTGGTAATGATTGCCAAGGAGGATAGGTTAGCTTCAACCTCGCCTCGGCGCCATTTACATAAAGCTTTGGCCACTTACGCCTCCGCGCCTAACGCTGCGTTAATGTACATATCAAAACGGTTTTTCTTGGTGGTGATGATCGAATGCGGTGGTCTATCCGCTAACGGCGTCGCATAATCCGGCCGCTTAACCACCACGCGACTGCGGGCCAGTTGAAGTGCGGGCAGCAATAAGGCATCTGCATCGCTATCTGCCCCCACTAAAGATTGAAAAACGCGCATCTCTTTTTTCACCAAGGCGGCTTTTTTCTTGTGGGGATACATGGGATCAAGGTAAATCACATCAGGTCGCACCAAACCTGGCATGTTTGCCATGTCAGTCAGTGCTTGCTCACTATTGGCATGCAATAACGTCATCCGTGATTGCATCCATGCACCAATATCGGGGTCCTGATAGGCTCGCTGTAAGCCATCATCAAGCAAAGCGGCAACAACCGGATGCCTTTCTATCATTTGCACGGAGCAGCCTAAAGACGCCAATACGAACGCATCGCGCCCCAGTCCAGCGGTGGCATCGAGTACGCGCGGGGTGATCCCCTTATTGAGCCCAACCGCTTTCGCTATCGCTTGTCCTTTCCCCCCGCCAAATTTACGACGGTGGGCGACCGCACCGCTCACAAAGTCAACAAACACTGCCCCTAATTTAGGTTCATCGCGCTTGCGTAGTTCAAGATGCGTTTGTGTCATTACCAGGGCAAACGATGAATCAGGATCGTGAGTGAGTGACCACTTCGACTTTAGCCTTTCAAATTCTTCGTCTTTTTCAAGAGCGTCACAAATCAAACTGAGTTGCACATCGGATCTCCACAGCTGGGGCTGGTCCGATTATATCAGAGATGGTTTTTTTCCTTCACTGTCTCACGACTGGGACGCCACTTTTTTACCTGATCGCTCAACGGCGCCGGGATACTAAAGTGATAACCTTGGGCATAGTCGATGCCAAGCGCTTTGACTCTGTCCAAGATAGCTGCGTTTTCAACAAATTCAGCCACGGTTTGTTTTCCCATTTGCTTAGCTAAATCGTGAATGGCTTTCACCATGGCATAGTCGGTTTCATCAGTCTCGATATCGCGGATAAACTGTCCGTCAATTTTTATAATATCGACCGGTAAACGCTTCAGATAGCCAAACGAAGAAATGCCGGCACCAAAATCGTCTAAGGCGATGGTACAGCCCAGTGCTTTAAGCTGAGAAAACAGATCGATCGCACTGCTCATATTACTGATCGCCGCGGTTTCCGTGATCTCCAGGCAGAGGCACTCGCTGGGAACCTGGGTCTGTTTAATGGCATCAAGGAGAAAAGCAACGAACGCGCTTTGGGTAATCGACCGGCCCGATAGATTAATCGATACCTTGCCCAACTTCGCAATTTGCTCGGGATTCGCATCAAACCAGGCAAGCGTTTTGGTTACCACCACCGTATCCAGTTGATGCGCCATGCTGTAGCGTTCGGCGGCAGGAATAAACATACTAGGAGGTAACCAGCCGCCTTTGGTGTCGCGCATTCTGACCAGTGCTTCAATGTAGAGCGTGTCTTGCTCATCTGATTGGATATCCACAATTTGTTGTGCATAGATGTCAAAGCGGTCATGCGCGATCGCCTCATGAATATGGCTGACATAAGCCATTTCTTGCTCTCGGCGTTGCAGCTCTTCATCATCGGGGTGATAAATGTGGAGTCGATTGCGGCCTTCATCTTTAGCGGCATAACACGCTGTGTCTGCTTGGGCATGAACTTGTTGAGGCGAACCCGCGGTACGGTCAAGTAGACGAATCCCCAACGAGCACGCTAAGCGCATCCGGCTGCCATGCCAGAAGAACTCACTGTCAGCAAGCACCGCCAGCAAAGATCTTCCCCAGTTCACTGACTGCTCCGCGGCGTGATGATACGCGATAACGCCAAACTCATCACCACCTAAGCGTGAGAGTACCGCCCCTTCCGGCAAGTGCTGACGGATAATCTGAGCCACTTGTTTTAACGCCTCATCCCCCGCTTCATGGCCCGCGGTATCATTAATTAATTTAAACTGGTCCATATCGATGTAGAACATCGCATGGCACTCACCATCTTCTCGAGCTTGTAATAATGCCGCGGCCAGTTTTTGTTCAAAGTAGCTACGGTTGTAAAGACCGGTCAAATAGTCATGATGCGCTTGATAGGTCAGCTGGTTTTCCATTTCTCGGTGCGCGGTAATATCTTCACCCACGACCATTAGCTGGGTTTGATTGTGCATAGCGCGGATGGTTTCTCGAACCCATAAGGTGTGTCCATTGCCGGCTCGATACGGAATCTCACGGCGCCAGACTTGCTCTTGGTTATGCTGATCCCGTTTAATCATCCGATGGGGTGGCGCCTGGTCGCTCACATACAGCTCAGTGATTTTATGGCCCAGTAAGCACGATTTTTCATGGCCGAATAAATCTGCGGCGTATTGGTTCAGTGACTGGATGCGCGCCTGGTAGTCCACCGTTAACAAAATAACGGGTTGTTGCTCATAGAGCATGCGATATTCAATTTCGCTGCGCTGGAGCTTCTCTTCAGTTTGTTTGCGTTGGGTGACATCTCGCGCTTCAAGTAACACGCGTGGCTGGCCTCGTTCACCGGGAAAGCTTTTCACTGCCACGTCCAAGATCACTTCACGGTGGGCTTCGCTTAAACATAATTCAAACCGCTTTGGCTGGGTGGTTCCAATCTGTTTTAGGTGTTGCTCCAAACTTGCCGGATTACGCCAAATTGGCCACAGCCATAAAGGACGCTCTCCATACGCCTGCCTGTCGGTGATCAGCTGATAAAAGCTGGTGTTGCCTGAAACGACGATGCCATTTTGATCCAACAACGCGATCAGTTGATTACTTTGATCAAACACCCCTTTGAGCATCGCCCGGTGACGCATCAACGATGCCTCACTGCGTCGAAGCTGACGAATATTCGCGGCTAGCATGACAATCACGCTGCCCAGCACCAAAACAGCCAAGGCGACCGCTTGCACAGCCACCGGATGAGTTTGCCATATTGGTTCGGGTTGATTGGTGATCGTCACATCATCAAACGCGCTAATATCTAACTGCCAGCGCTTGAGTGCCGGGTAATCAAACATGGTGATATTGGTCCCATCACGTTCGGCGGGTAGCTGACCACTCAAGGTCTTAAGAAGGAGCTTCCCTTGATGGTAGCCTTGATTTTTACCATCTATCACCACGCCGCCGACCACACCCTGACCGAGCATAAAACTCATGGCACCATAGATGGGCACGGGCGTATTGTGAGTGAGCGTTCGGATACCACTGAGTTTATCGAGAAATTGTCCGTTGCTATCCCTAAAATAGGAAAGATAAAACACCGCCTCACCGTCATGCATGGCTTGAATTCTATCGCGTAGTCCCGAAAAGGTGAGACTAGAAAGGCGCACGACGTCGATGCCAGAATCACCGTTTCTGGCCAGTTGCGCTTGCACGACATTCCAGTATTGACGACTCGAGAAGGTATTATCGAGCAACACATAAACGCGCTCTAAACCAGGGTGCAACCGCTTCATTAACGCCAAGTTGCGCGGTAGATCCACTTCCTCTTTGACGCCGGTTAGCTTAGGGAGCAACGGATAATGCTGGCGACCAAAGTTATTCAGGCCCGCGTAAACAACTGGCGTTTCACCAACATATTCATGCAACTGATGGATTAACCAAAGTGCGGCATTATCCGTGGTTAAGATCGCATCGAATTGATGGTTCCCGAGCTTTTGGATATAGAGTTTTTTGAGTTGCTCTCGATACGCCTCTGACTGATAACGTTTAATTTCTAGATAAGTATGTTGAAACGCAATGTCTTCTCCCGCGGTGGCAGTATCGAGTCCTTCGACCAGAGCTTGGTTCCAAAAGAAGTTGGGATGATAGGAATGCACCACCAGCACGTTTTTTTGTGCGGCGCTGACACTCAATGCTACCCAGAACAGTAAACCGCCTAAAAGGTATTTGATCCCCACATCTACTTCCTGTTGGTTGATTGGTATCGCACTAAACAACGCGATACCCTACATTAGGTGTTAACCGAACGGTCAAGCAATCGTGTTAACGAAAAACAAGACCTCGCTATAACAAAAAGACGAAAACAATGAACGAATTGCCGAAACTGGATGACCTTGATCGTCGAATTCTTTCTACCTTACTGGATGATGCACGCGTCCCTTACGCAGAAATGGCAAAGCGATTTAATGTCAGCCCTGCCACCGTGCACGTTCGTGTCGAAAAGATGAAAGCCGCTGGCATTATCGAAGGCACCGAGATATTGGTAAATACTAAAAA
Source organism: Salinivibrio costicola subsp. costicola ATCC 33508 = LMG 11651 (assembly GCA_000565345.1). Taxonomy (GTDB): domain Bacteria; phylum Pseudomonadota; class Gammaproteobacteria; order Enterobacterales; family Vibrionaceae; genus Salinivibrio; species Salinivibrio costicola. The sequence continues at coordinate 35,447 of AQOF01000043.1, forward strand.
GCTAGGCTATGACGTATGCTGCTTTATTGGTATCAATCTGAAAGCGGCGCGCGATTACCACTCCGCGCTAGAAAAGCTGAACCAACTCGATGAGGTAGTCGAAGCTTACTATACGACAGGGGCCTATAACATCTTCGTGAAGCTGATGTGTCGCTCTATCGAGGAGTTACAGTTTGTATTGATTGATAAACTGCAGGCCATCGATGAGGTCCAATCGACAGAGACACTGATCTCACTACAGAACCCGATCAACCGCAATGTTATCCCTTGAGTTTTGTGGGGTAATTCATGCCCTTACTAAAAAAACGCCCCTGCCAATGGCAAGGGCGTAGAGACACTGTGTGGTCATTTAGCCGACGGTATCTTCCGGCCGCGGTGGTAATGGCGCGCCCGCGTCTTCGGCTAACCACTCGGCAACTTGCTTGGCAAAGTAGGTTAAAATGCCATCCGCACCCGCTCGCTTAAAGCACAGAAGTGATTCCATTACCGTTTCCCGCTCTTTCAGCCAACCGTTATCAAACGCTACTTTATGCATGGCATACTCACCAGACACTTGGTAGGCAAACGTTGGCACATTGAGCTCACTTTTCACTCGGCGCACCACGTCCAAATACGGCATTCCAGGCTTCACCATCACGGTATCGGCGCCTTCAGCAATGTCCATTGCAACCTCATGGAGGGCTTCGTCACTATTGGCCGGATCCATTTGGTAGTTGGCTTTGTTACCGCCTTTAAGGTTAGCTGCTGAACCAAGTGCATCACGGAAAGGCCCGTAGTAGTTGGAAGCATACTTGGCTGAATATGCCATGATTTGGGTATTAATATAGCCGTTTGCTTCCAACGCTTCGCGAATACGTCCAATTCGCCCGTCCATCATATCCGACGGGGCGACAATATCGACACCAGCTTCGGCATGAGACAGGGCTTGCTTGATCAGTACCTCAGTGGTTGGTTCATTCATCACATAGCCGTCGTCGTCGATAATACCGTCTTGACCATGAATGGTATAAGGGTCAAGCGCCACATCAGTAATCACGCCCATTTGTGGCACATGCTCTTTGAGCAGGCGCACAGCACGAGGCACTAACCTTCCGGTACTTAAAGGCTTCCGATGCACAGAGCGTTTTAGCATCTTTGGGGATCACCGGAAACAGGGCGATCGCGGGCACTCCCAATTTGGCAAGGTAGTCCGCTTCATGTAACAGCAAGTCGATAGACAGTCGTTCAATACCTGGCATTGAAGCCACTGGCTCGCGACGGTTTTTGCCCATCAGGACGAAGACCGGATAAATTAAATCATTGGCAGAGAGTGTATGTTCTGCCACCAAACGGCGGCTAAAATCAGTTTTGCGTGTACGACGCAGGCGTCGTGCAGGAAAGGCGCTTTGAATGGATACGGCCACGGTATCCTCCTTAATGTTGCAGACCTGGGCTTTGGGGCAGCGTACTGCCTCGCTATCGTTATGCACCCCTCACTGTATCGAGAAACAGCGCTGGGTATTTTTTATTGTACAATCAATAATCTGTTCAACAGGCTGTTGGCGAAGTTGCGCCACCGCCTGTGCAATATGCGGTAAATACTTGGGCTCATTACGGCTACGTTTGGGCCGCGGGCGCAGATCGCGCGGCTGCAAATACGGGGCATCCGTTTCAATCATCAAGCGATCATCGGGCAGCCAGCTTACCTGTTGCTGAAGCTGCTGTCCGCGCCGTTCGTCGCAGAGCCAACCGGTGACACCTATGTATAACCCGGCATCCAAGCAATCTCGCAGTGCCTGATCCTCACCGGTAAAACAGTGCAGTACCGCCGCCGGCAACTTGTCTAACCAAGGACGCAATATCGCCAGCCAACGGTCATGAGCCTCCCGACAATGCATAAATACCGGCATTGACAGCTCAGCGGCTAATGCGAGTTGCGCCTCAAAGACCGCTTCTTGTTGCGGGCGCGGCGAAAAGTCACGGTTAAAGTCGAGGCCACATTCCCCTATCGCCACCACCTCGGCGCGCTGCGCCAGTTGCCGAATCATGGTTAAATTGGCTGGATCGACAGATTTGGCATCGTGCGGATGCACCCCGGCAGTGGCATAGGCGTAGCCAGGATACCGCGCCGCTAAATCCGCCGCTGCTTGGCTTTCTTCAACGTTGGTGCCGGTAAAAATCATCCCAGAGACGCCGGCTTGCTGCGCATGAGCAACAACCTCGTCTCTGTCTTTATCAAATCGTGAGCTGGTGAGATTGACACCAATATCAATCATTCATTGGCCTCTTCAGATGCCGATGCGTCGCGCGGGACGTAAAAACGTGACAGCAACACACCCAGCTCGAACAGCAAACACATAGGAATGGCGAGCAAGGTTTGCGAAATCATATCGGGCGGGGTCAACATCATGCCAACGACAAAGGCCGCCACCACGACATACGGACGCTTGCTGGTCAAACTTTTCGCGGTTGTCGCGCCCGTCCAGACCAGCAGTATAATCGCAATAGGGATTTCAAAAGCAATACCAAATGCTAGAAATAAAGCCAAAATGAAATCGAGATAACTGGCAATATCCGTTGCCACCTGTACCCCTTCTGGCGCAATCGAGGTAAAAAAGCCAAACACCAAGGGCAATACCACCCAGTAGCAAACGCCACGCCCGCATAAAACAACAACGAGCTCGATACCAAAAGCGGCATCACCAAGCGCTGCTCATGCTTATACAGGCCAGGGGCAACAAAGGCCCAAATTTGGTAAAGCACCACTGGGATGGCAACAAATACCGAGATAACCAGCGTCAGTTTGATAGGGGTGAAAAAAGGCGACGCCACATCGGTGGCAATCATGCTCGCCCCTTCAGGCAGCTTGTCAATCAATGGCTGAGCGACCAAGCTATAAATGTCGTTGGCAAAATACACTAACCCGGCAAAGACCACTAAGATGGCAACGATGGCGCGAAGCAGGCGGTTACGGAGCTCCATCAGATGACTGATGAGTGGCTGAGAATCGTTTACAGAAGACATAGTGGTTTTTTCATCAGAGACATAAGGCGTCGCTCGTTATCACTTATCGGTCGACGAGGTGGACGAGGGACTGGTGGCCGTGTCCGCACTCTCGGTATCGTGCGCTGCAGCGGTTGATGTTGACGAAGACGCATAAGGATGCTGCACATCGGCGGCTCGCTGTCGCAGCGTCTCCACCGACTCTTGCAGTTCAGGGGAGAGATTTTTCATCCCTGCTTGCTCGGCTTTGTGCAAATTATCTTGCAACTCTTTGATCTTGAGCTCTTGCTCGAGCTCGTCACGGACCGAGCCTGCCATACGCTTGGCCGCGCCCACCCAACGTGACACATTACGTATCGCAATGGGCAGCCGCTCTGGGCCAAGCACCACAAGGCCAATGACGGCAATCAGTACCAGCTCCCAGAAACCAATATCAAACACGGCTTATACCTGCTCTTTGTCTTTTTGCGTTTTTTCGCTTTTCGACGGTTCAGCACGCTCATTAAGCGACGTTGGCTCGAAGTCAGCATCTTGATCAGCGCGCTTACCCTCGTCATCATGCATCGCTTTTTTGAACCCTTTTACCGCAGAGCCCAAATCCCCACCCATATTGCGTAACTTCTTGGTGCCAAACAATAACACCACGATGACTGCAATGATCAGCAGCTGCCAAATACTAATTCCACCCATACCGGTTCCCTTTATTCCGCTTGGTTAATGTTATGTGCGCAGCAGTGTAACTGCTATTTGTTACAGGTTTTATTACAAAGTCGCCAGCCACACAACCAGAAAACGACCGCCCCCGCTGTCGCAACACTCGGTAGTGTATCGATCCGGTTGGCATACAAGATAGTCGCAGTCAGTAGTAAGGTGGCACCAATACCCAGTAGATATGTGGCGCGCGAGTGGCGCTGTTTGGTCTGTAAATAGCTTTGATAGTAGGTGTCTAACCGCTGATTGACTTGCCGCCCCTGGCGGAGGCCATCGTAGATTAGCTCCGGAATTTCTGGCAGCTTTTCGGCCCAAAACGGTGCCTTCTCTTTGACCGCCGCCCATACCGCTTGCGGTCCGACTTGCTGTTTCATCCACGACTCTAAAAACGGCTTTGCTGTGGTCCACAAATCAAGTTGCGGATAAAGCTGACGTCCAAGCCCTTCAATATAGAGCAATGTTTTTTGCAGTAAAACCAGCTGTGGCTGCACTTCCATATTAAAGCGGCGCGCGGTGTTGAAGAGGTTTAATAACACATTACCGAACGAAATTTCACACAGCGGCTTTTCGAAAATCGGCTCGCACACGGTACGAATAGCAAATTCGAAATCGTCGACATTGGTGTCATGCGGCACCCAACCTGAATCAACATGAAGCTCAGCGACCTTGCGGTAATCACGGTTAAAGAAGGCAATAAAGTTTTCCGCTAGATAGCGTTTATCATCGCGGTTTAACGTACCAACAATACCGCAATCAAGCCCAATCCACTGCGGGTCGTGCGGGTGTTCATACGACACAAATACGTTGCCTGGGTGCATGTCCGCATGGAAAAAACTATCGCGGAAGACCTGGGTGAAAAAGACTTCAACCCCTCGCTCGGCGAGCAGCTTCATATCTGTACCGTTCGCCTCAAGCGCGTCGATATCTGACACTTGAATACCGTAAATGCGCTCAGACACCATCACGTCTTTGCGGCAATAGTCACTAAACACTTCGGGCACATACAAGGCTTGATCGTTTTCAAAGTTGCGACGCAATTGAATGGTATTCGCCGCTTCGCGCATTAAATCCAGTTCATCAAGCAAGGTTTTTTCATATTCGCGAATCACTTCTACCGGCTTTAAGCGACGTGCATCAGGGAGAAAACGCGCCACCAGCCGTGCCACGCGATACATCAGACGCAAGTCGGCCTGAATAACCGGCAAGATATCGGGACGGATCACCTTAATCACCACTTCACGGCCATTTTCTTTTAATGTCGCGGTGTGGACTTGTGCGATGGATGCGGAGGCTAATGGGTTGGGCTCAAAATCACTGAACCAAGTTTCCAGAGGCCCACCCAGTGACGCTTCAATTTGCGTTTTTGCTTTGTGGCCATCAAAGGGTGCGACTTTATCTTGCAACTGGGCGAGTTCATTGGCGATATGAGCAGGAAAAAGATCGCGGCGGGTCGACATCATTTGCCCGAGCTTTACCCATACCGGCCCCAAACTTTGCATCGCTAAACGCAAGCGCTCACCCACAGGCTTGTCTGGGTGTTGGTTTTTAAGCCAAAACAGCGATTTACGCCCAAGATGGGCGAGTCGAGTCAGCGGTTGCCTGGGTAGTAGGGCATCAACACCGTACAATAACAAAGTACGAATAATAAAATACAGGCGACGAATCTCACTGAGTGTCATGCGGACTCCATCCGTTCTACTAACTGCTTAACCTTGGCTTCCAACCGCGCCGCGTCACTGCGCAATTCATCCACTTGATCACTGTATGCCGCCACTTCTAACGGCCCCGGCGCCAAGCGCCACTCTTCGGTGATCACTTCCCCAGCATAGCGCTGCTGACGCTGAGCCAGTTGTTGTAATTGCTGCCAACGCTGCTGTGCCTGAGTGACGAGGGTATGGGCAACCACATCTCCGGTATAAGGCGATAACCATTCGGCGACATCAAACTGAATGCCGCTCAACAATTGAGAAAACTGCTGGGCCACGTCCATATCACCATCAAGTGTCAGCTTATCGGCTTTTATTAACGCAGTAAGATTGGCTTTTTGCTGCAACTGCGGCAACGCAGAAAGCGAGAGGGATAGTGCACAATCAAGCTCTCCCTCGTAATGGCTCAGTACATCGATCTGCTGGCCAAAAACAAAGACCCACTGTCGATTATATTCTTGCAGCGTGACGCCAATACTGCGCCCTTTTAGTCGCGCTAAACGGCGCTGGCTATCTGCATCTTTATTAATCACGCCATTTAAGGCGGTCTCGAGTCCTGCACACACGAGTGAGTCAAACGCCATACCGGCTCCTTAGAATTTATACCCACGGTGCAGCGCGACAATGCCACCGGTGAGATTATAATAGCTGGCTTGTTCAAAGCCGGCTTGTTCCATCATGCCTTTCAAGGTTTCTTGATCAGGGTGCATACGAATTGATTCAGCAAGATAACGATAGCTATCTGGGTCATTGACAATGAGCTGCCCCATCTTAGGTAAAATGTGGAACGAATAGGCGTCGTATACTTTCGATAACGGCTTCGCCACCGGTTTAGAAAACTCTAGGACCAGAAGGCGCCCTCCCGGTTTGAGTACACGAAACATCGAGCGCAGCGCCGCATCTTTATCGGTGACATTACGAAGCCCAAACGCGATGGTAATACAGTCAAAGTGATCGTCAGGAAAAGGTAGCTGCTCGGCATTCGCCTGCACATAGCTCACGTTGCCAACAATACCCTTATCGCGCAACTTATCGCGACCCACTTTCAGCATCGAGTTATTGATATCCGCGAGTACCACCTCACCTTGCTCACCGACGATGCGAGAAAACTTGGCGGTCAGATCACCGGTGCCGCCGGCTAAATCCAACACTTTTTGTCCGGGGCGTACACCACTACAGTCAATGGTGAAGCGCTTCCATACCCGATGGATGCCCATCGACATCACATCATTCATCAGATCATATTTAGCGGCGACCGAATGAAATACATCAGCCACGAGGCTTTCTTTTTCTTGGCGTTTGACTTTCTGGTAGCCAAAATCAATCGTTTCTTGGTCCTGGTGCGAATTTTTCTCTATCATTGTATTCCCCTAACATATTGGCTCCAGTTTACTTTATCGCCCATCCGGACTCCAAGCGCGCAACCCAGTTTATTCTCATTCTTGCGTGGTGGTACCTGGGTCCGTCTGCATGACATTAACCGACTCTCCCGGTCCAGGTTCCGTGGCCACACTGGCCAGCGCCGGACTTATATCGCGTTTAACCTCGACACCTAGGGCTTTAAAACTCTCCGCTTGGCGCAAGATATTGCCGCGCCCTTGGCTAAGTTTGTTCATCGCTCCTTGATAACTGTCACTGGCTTTACCCAGCGCACTACCCAGCCCTTCCATATCGCTAACAAAAAGTCGCACCTTGTCATAAAGCTTGCTGGCCTTCTCGGCGATTTGTTTGGCGTTTTGATTTTGATATTCATAGCGCCATAAATTATTGATTGTTCTGAGAGCCACTAACAAGGTGGTCGGGCTCACCAGCATGATGTTGTTGTCCATGGCGTCCCGAATCAGACTGGCATCCGCCTCAACCGCGACCTGAAAAGCCGGCTCAACAGGAATAAACATCAGTACGTAATCCAGTGAGCGTACTCCATGGAGTTGATGATAATCTTTGCGACCCAAACCACGAATATGCTGACGAATTGCCTGGACGTGCTCTTTAAGCGCGGCATCTTGTTCGGCCAGTGTTTCAGCGTTGTAATAGCGTTCATACGCGACCAAGGCCATTTTGGCATCAACGACGACATCTTTTTCTTGTGGCAATTTAACCACCACATCCGGCTGATAACGCTTGCCCTGTTCATTTTCAAAGCTGACTTGGGTTTGGTACTCACGCCCCTCTCGCAAGCCAGACTCTTCTAAAATGCGCGCGAGGACCACTTCGCCCCAATTACCTTGTTGCTTATTATCGCCTTTTAGCGCCTGAGTCAGGTTATGGGCCTCACGGGTCATGTCCGCGTTTAATAGTTGTAGATTTTTGATTTCATGAATCAAGGTATGGCGCTCTTTGGCTTGCTCGCCAAAGCTGTCGGTCACCTGCTTCTTAAATCCTTCCAACTGCGATTTAAGCGGTCCAAGCAGGCTTTCTAAGCTCATTTTATTTTGCTCATCGACCGAGTGGACTTTTTGCTCAAATACTTGATTGGCAAGTTGCTCAAACTGGGTGCGTAATCGCTCCTCCGCGTTTTCTAGCAGTGCGTGTTTTTCCTTCGCCGCGTTTAACTGCTGCTCGGCGCTGGCTTTGACTTCTCGCAACTCTGCCAACAGTTCAGACTTTTCCTCACGTACGGAGTCTAATTTGTCGCTTAAGTCGTGATTATACTGACGCAGTTGCTCCTGTTGCCTGAGCTTCTCGCTCGCAGAGGTTAACTTGCCATAATACTGGCGTAATTCCTGGGTTAGGCGGTCTCGCTCGACATCCAAACTATCTAACTCGTGTTGCTGTTGTTCGAGTTGCTGCTGCAATTGTTGGTGTTGCATGTCAGCACTGGCTTGTTGCTGCGCATATTGCGTTTCATACCATTGCTGGTATTGCGCAATAACACGTCGGTGTAGGCCATAACCGAGTCCAAGGGCACTGACGGCGCCAAAACAAAACGTGAGAATAGGTAAAGCGGAAAATGACAAGCCATCAAGCATAAAGCGTTCTCTATTGTGCGGTCATTGGTATCAGCAAAGGCTAATGGGATACTGGATAGATGTCCAGTCTATCTCAGTCAGTTACAATGGCGTAGACTGCCTGGAACGACAGGCATATTGGCAAGGAGGCAACATGCATAACGAACGTAAGGCACTGATCTTTGCCTTGTCTGCTGTACTGCTATGGTCAACGGTTGCAACCGCATTCAAAATCACCCTGAGCTATATGACACCGATTCAAATGCTGGCAGCGGCCAGCTTAGTGTCGGTAGTAATTTTAACCGTTATTGCTGCTGTGCAAGGAAAGCTTCACGCGCTGTGGCCGACCTTTCGGCGTCAACCCGGTTACTATTGCGTGTTGGGGATGATTAATCCATTCATTTACTACTTAGTGCTTTTTAAAGCTTACGATCTGTTACCCGCTTCATTAGCCCAGCCTTTAAATTACAGCTGGGCTATCACTCTGACATTAATGGCGGCATTGTTTTTAGGCCAAACGATTCGTCGCCAAGATTGGATTGCGGCGGCGTTGGGCTATTTTGGCGTGGTTGTGATCGCTACCAAAGGCCAGCTTTTATCGCTCCAGTTCGATAGCCCGCTTGGCATTGGTTTGGCGTTACTCTCAACGTTATTGTGGGCAGGTTTTTGGGTCCTTAATACTAAAAATCGCGCTGATCCTGTGCTCGGCATTTTGCTCTGTTTTATTCTGTCACTGCCTGTATCTTTGCTATTGGCTGGATTAACAAGCACTTGGGAAGGAATCCCTTGGCAAGGATGGTTGGCAGTCGGTTATGTCGGGCTATTCGAAATGGGAATAACCTTTATGCTGTGGCTGAGCGCGATGAAATATACCCAGAACACCTCTCGGATCAGTAATCTGATTTTTATTTCGCCTTTTATCTCTTTGGTGTTACTGGCCACCATTATTGGCGAGACAATTCATATCAGTACCTTGGTTGGGCTAAGTTTTATTGTAGTGGGGTTACTGATCCAACAGCGTACCCCAAAAAAGCGCAAACAACCTGCCGCAAGCGCGTAACCTTTATTGCTTAAGGGTTGCCAATGCCGCTCACAATGATCGGCGCCCGTTGCACGGCGCCCGTTGCACGGCGCCCGTTGCACGGCGTCAATCGGCATTAACCCATCTTACGCTGGATCATATACTGGTATAGCTCGTCAGCCGACAAGCCATCTTGCTCCAAACCTTGGGTGATTTCCTCGATACGCTCAGCACGACGATCTTCAATCACGTGATTAAATTGATAAACCAGCTCGCGTAAATATTTGAGCGGCACTTGATGGGCGGCGCTACGGACACGCTCTTCACTTTGGCTGCCTAGCTCTACCAATAATTTACCAAACATGATTTTTTCCGGCGATTCCTCAAGTTGTTCAAGGACGCGCGCCATTTCGATTGTCGATAATGACATAGTGTATAACTGACCTTTGGATATAAAACGAAAAGGAATGAGCGTTAATTCGATTTGCTTAGTAAATATACTCTGAACCACGCACGTTTAGCAAAATAAAAAAACGCTGGCCGAGGCCAGCGCAAAAGGATGATGGGTTGTCGAGACCCCTGCGTTTTGCACGTCTTATTATTGTTTGCCAACTGAGACGTTGTTTTATTGATTATTTAGCTTTTTACCATTTTGGCATGCCATTGCTTACCTTTCGGTGACCATAAAATAATCAGACCCGGCACTAATAACCACATATGCACCGTCATCAAATCACTGGCCGATAAGCCTAGACGCTGGGTTAAGCTCACGAGTAGCCCAGCCCCGCTCATTTGGAATAACCCGAGCAATGCCGCGGCCGTGCCCGCGCGGTCCGAAAACGGCGCTAATGCTGCTCCAGCTGACGCGCCTAACACCCAAGCAAAGCCGAATGAAGAGGTAAAGATCGGCAACATAAAGGCCCAAGGTTCAGCGATGGGGCTAAGCGCCAACATCAACCCGCCCGATCCCACCAGCATCATAAGGCCAATATTTAATGCCCGGCGGCTACCAAACTTTTGCATATAACGTGGCCCTAACATTGCCGCGGCAATATTTAACGCCGCATTGGCGCCAAACCAAAAGGTGAAACTGTTCATGGAGATACCGTATCTGTCCATCAACAGCACAGGTGCGGAGGTGACATAAGAGAGGATCACCGCCATCGCCAACATGCAAAGGGTTATGTGATAAGTAAATGTTGGTACACGCAGCACCTGCCAATAACGGCGTAAGCTGAATAGGCGGCCCGAGGTATCAGTATGCGATGGTCGGGTTTCGGGCAAAAAGACGATAACCAGCACCAACCCTAATACCGCATAACCGAGCATAAAGGTGAAGTTAGCACGCCAGTCAAACACCTGGGTTAACCAACTACCAAGTAGAGGCGCTAGAGCCGGCACAAAACAAATCGCACCATTTAAGTAGCTAATCATATGGCCACTGCGTTCGGCACCAAAACGATCGCGGACGGCGGCAAAGGCACACACGGAGGTTGCACACGCGCCAAACCCTTGCAGCAAACGCGCCACCAGCATCATATCCATCGAGGTGGCGAGCCACGCCATCAAAGAGCTAAGGCCATAAAGCGAAATACCAATAATAGCCACAGGCTTACGGCCAAAGCGATCGGCCAACGGCCCCGCAAACAGCTGACCAAGACCTAAGCTAAACATAAACCAGGTCACAGTGTCTTGAGCCAAAGTGGGACTCACATTAAAGTCACCCGCCATATGCGATAGTGCCGGTAGGTAAATATCAATCGCCATGGGGCTAAATAGCACCAGTAACACCATTAAGGCGACCAGTAAGCGATTTGATGTCGGTGAATCAGTGTGCGTCATTGGTTACTCCTCTATACAGGCACGCAGTATAGTGGCTTCAGGATATGAACCATAATGGTTTATAGTAAAAGCAGTTATTCCTAAGGAGAATACCAAAGATGGATTTGGACCAACTGCAACGTACCGACCTCAATTTATTGGTGTGTTTGCATGTACTTTTAGAAGAGTGCAATGTCACGGGCACAGCCAAACGCCTGCATTTAAGTCAATCGGCGGTGAGTAAAAATCTGGCCCGGCTAAGATCGCAATTTAACGATCCGCTTTTTACTCGAGCGCCCACGGCTTAAAACCCACGGTTCGTGCACAAACCTTGCAACCTAAATTACGCGCTTTGCTCAATGATATCGCGGCGATGACCGAACCTGACCATTTTCAGCCACACTTAAGTGATCGCTGTTTTCGCTTTGCGCTCGTAGAAAGCGCCTACCCATTACTGCTGCCCCAATTTATTGGCGACATGTTAGAGGCCGCCCCATCGATCACCCTCAATACCGCCGCTTGGGATCAAACCACTTTTGATGGTCTCGCCCGTGGCAATATCGACTTTGGTATTACCGGCAAAGATTTAAATCCCGCCGATGCCATGCTGACCATGATGCCGCCCAAGGGTGTGCGCTACCAAGAGCTTTGCCAAGATCACCAGTGTGTCTTGATGCGCGCCGATCCACCCCGCACTCAAGGGCCCATGGGATGAAGCGCGTTACCTTGGACTGCGACATGTACAGGTGAAATGTGATGGAAATGATCGCTGGTTGTTGGACTATAAACTGGCAGAGCGTAATATTGAGCGTGACATTGCCATGTACGTGCCTGATTTTAACAGTGCGGCGAGCCTGTGTACCTATACCGACCTGGTGTTTACTTCACCAAGCCAGTTTGCGCATTATATTGCCGCGTCGCTCAATTTGGTGGTACGGCCGTTACCGACGCCAATACCGCCGATGGCGTACACCTTGTTTTGGCATCAAAATCAAGAAAATGACCCAGGGCACCAATGGCTGAAAGATTTAATTATTTCGCGCTGTCAGCAGTTTAGCCCGGCAAAATTGCAGCCTATTGCCCATCGCGCTAGGGTCTAATCCACTGGTTTTTTACGCGTGGCCGAACATGGCAAGTTCACCCCATACAAAGAAGGAAGAATAATGGACGCGACCCTTACCAAGCGTGTTGAGCAGCTAAGACACTGGCTAGATCAACACGATTATGACGCCCTACTCATCCCCCATGAAGACGAATATCTCGGTGAGTATGTGCCTGAGCATAACGAGCGCCTCCACTGGGCGACCGGCTTTACCGGCTCCGCAGGGGCGGCGGTGATCACCCGCGACAAGGCAGCGATTTTTGTTGATGGCCGCTATGTGGTTCAAGTCCGTAAGCAAGTCCCCGCCGGTCTGTTTGACTACTGCCACCTGATTGATGAGCCACCGGTGCAATGGGCCCAGCAACAATTGCCAAAGGGTGCCAAGCTGGCTATCGACGCTCGCATGCATAGCGCTGCTTGGTACAAACGTACCCAACGCGCGCTGGATGGGGCTTTGACACTGGTGAGTGTTGAGCAAAACCCGATTGAAAGCTTGTGGGACGATCGCCCCGCCCCGCTTAATAGCCCTGCCATTTTACTGGGTGAAGAGAAAACCGGCCGCGCCAGCTTGGATAAACGGCAAACCATTGGTCAGCAGCTAGCCGATCAGAACCTTGATGCCGCGGTACTCACTCAGCCGATGCCGTTTGTTGGCTGCTCAATATCCGTGGTCGCGACATCCCACGTTTACCCGTGGTGCTGACCCAAGCGATCATCAAGCAATCCGGTGACGTCACCGTGTTTATCGACCCTGACCGTCTCCCCGACGGCTTTGATGCACACGTGGTGAAGGCGTGAGCGTCGCGCACCCTGATAGCCTGGTTGATGCCCTGCAAGCGCTGAGTGGTCAACGTGTATTGGTCGACCCAAACGGTGCCAATGCGTGGACACTGGACACGCTCCAACAAGCGCAAGTCACCGTGGTGGAAGCGCAAGACCCATGTGCGCTTGAAAAGGCGGCCAAGAACCCGCAAGAAATCGCCGGTATGCAAGCCTGTCACGTGCGCGATGGTGTTGCCGTGACTCGCTTTTTGGCGTGGTTTGACCGTCAAGTCGACGCCGGTGAACGCCTGATGAAGCTGTGCTCGCAGACACCCTGTATCAATTCCGCCAACAAGACGATCAACTGGTCGACTTAAGCTTTGATACCATTTCCGCCGCCGGTGGTAATGCGGCCATGTGTCACTATAACCACAACAATCAGCCCAAACCGAGCGTGATTGAGAGCAACAACGTCTACTTGGTCGACTCAGGCGGTCAATACTATGACGGCACCACCGACATTACTCGTACCGTGCCGGTGGGCGAGTGCAGCGCTGAGATCAAAAAGGCCTTTACGCTGGTGCTTAAAGGACATATTGCGCTGGCCACCGCGCTGTTCCCGAAAGGCACCTCAGGCAGCCAGCTTGATGCCTTAGCACGCCAGTACTTGTGGCAACACGGCTATGATTTTGACCATGGCACCGGTCACGGTGTCGGGCATTTCTTGGACGTGCACGAAGGTCCGCAGCGTATTTCCAAAGCGCCCAATAGCGTCGCGCTATTGCCGGGCATGGTGGTGTCAAACGAGCCGGGCTACTATCGCGCCGACGCGTTTGGGATCCGGATTGAAAACCTCGAGTTGATTGAAGAAAAGCCCACCGAGGGCGACATGACGATGCTCGGGTTTGCCTCACTCACGCGTGCGCCTATCGATCGTCGTTTGGTCGATGTGAGCTTGCTCAGCGAGGCGGAAATCCAGTGGTGGAATCGCTATCATCAAACCGTGTGGGATGAAATCAGTCCCCACCTCGATGATCAAGACCAAGCTTGGTTAAAACAAGCGACCGCGCCGCTAAGCCGTTAAGTCGTGTCTTCACCGAGAGTGAAAAACAAAAAGCGTCCGATTGGACGCTTTTTTTATTCCCCTTTCAGGCTTTCTCGACCGCTTTGGGCGAAAAGCCGCGCAAGGTGGTATCGCCAATACAAATCACTGGGACACCCCGCGAGCCTGTTGCCGCCAGCAGCTTCTTGCCTTTGGGCGTGGCCGTATCGACAACACGATAACGCAGCCCTTTTTTATCCAAGTAAGCTTTGTCCGCCTCACAGTGAGGACAACGCGGGCCCACATATACAGTAATACGTTTCATGCCCGCATTGTCGCTAACCCGCTGCCGTTTGTGAAGCCATTTGCACCTGACGCGCGATATCGTAGATGTTACTCCCAATTCTTTCCATACCACCTCAAACCCGAGGCACGGACGCTGGCGGCCACCTCTGCCGCGCTACGTTCATCACTGATGGCAAACTGCTCCAATTGTGGCTCAGGTTGGCATAACCGCCTGGTTGGGTTTTTGACGCCGCGGATAAGCTCGTGACACCAAGCGGCAACACATTGTCGCGAAAGTGGGGGGATTCTCGTGTCGATAGCGACAGCTCTACCTGCGGATTCCACAACCGATAGGCACAAATCAACTGAACCAGCTGCTTATCCGTCATCACCGATTTCGGCTGTAACGCCCCCGCGCAAGGACGCAATCGCGGAAAGGATAGCGAATAGCGGCTTTGCCAGTATTGCTTTTCCAAGTAATCGAGATGCTGGGCGGTAAAAAAGCTATCGGTGCGCCAGTCCTCAAGGCCAATCAAGGCGCCGAGACCGATTTTATCGACCCTGCTTGTGCCAACCTATCTGGGGTTTGCAGCCGGTAGTGAAAGTCGGTTTTATTGCCGCGCTTGTGGTGTTCCCCATAGGTTGGAGCGTGGTAGGTTTCTTGATAAACCATCACCGCATCCACACCCTGTGCCACCAAGCGCGATACGCCTCGGTATCCAGCGGCTGCACCTCCATCGCCACATGATGAAAGTATTGCTTCACCACCGGTAAAGCGCGGAGAAAATACTCGAGCCCTACCTTGGTTTCATGCTCACCGGTCACCAAGAGCACACTGTCAAAGCCCATTTTTTTGATCGCTTCACACTCGGCGGCGATCTCAGCTTCATCCAGCGTGCGCCGTTTGATTCGGTTTTCCATCGAAAAACCGCAATAGGTACAGACGTTGGCGCACAAATTGGAGAGATACAGCGGAATATAAAACCCCATGGCGTAGCCAAAACGCTGCCGCGTCAGCGCCGCAGATTGCTGAGCCATGGCCTCAAGATACCCTTCAGCGGCTGGGCTGATCAGGGCAGCGAAATCGTCCAAATTGCGCGAGGATTTAGCCAGCGCCCGCTCGACATCTTGGCGCGTTTTGCTGTAAATCGAAAGGCGATGATGATCCCAATCGAGTGCCGCCCACCGCTCAGAAAAGCTCATCACGCCTCCTTAGCGTCAAGAAACGCAGTTAAGGGGCTAGACGCGTGGGCGTGATTGTGTGTGCCCGCCAGCCCAGCGCGATACGCGCAGCTCCTGCTTCAACCGCTTGTTTAAAAGCCGCGCCCATAGCAGTCGGATCGCCAGCCGTGGCAATGGCGGTGTTCACCAAAACTGCATCAGCACCGCGCTCCATCGCTAACGCCGCCTCTGACGGTGCACCAATGCCGGCATCAATGATCACCGGCACGCGAGCTTGCTCAATAATGATGTCGAGAAACGCCATTGAAGCCAGTCCTTGGTTGGAGCCAATCGGTGAGCCAAGGGGCATCACCGCCGCGCACCCCACCTCTTCCAAACGCTTACACAGCACAGGATCGGCATGACAATATGGCAGCACCACAAACCCCTCATCCACAAGCGTTTTCGCCGCTTGAAGGGTTTCAATCGGATCAGGCATCAGATACTTGGGGTCGGGGTGAATTTCCAGCTTCACCCAATGTGTTCCTAATGCTTCTCGAGCAAGACGCGCGGCAAACACCGCTTCTTGCGCATTTTTCGCCCCCGAGGTATTGGGCAGCAGGCGCACACCGAGCTCACGCAGCGGGGTTAAAATATCGTCTTGTGTGGCATGCACATCGACTCGCCTTAGCGCCATGGTAACCAGTTCAGTACCACTGGCCGCCAGGGATTCGGCCATGGTCTTGCGACTGGCAAACTTGCCGGTGCCGGTTAACAGCCGAGATGAAAACGTCGTATCTGCAATGGTTAACATAATTATCCTCCGGCAATCGCTTGAAAGACCGCCAAGCTATCGCCAGCGGTAAGTGACGTGGATGACCAAGCATCACGCGCAATAATGGTCTGATTTAGCGCCACCGCGACTGATTCAGTCGGCACCTTCATCTCCTCAATCAATTGCGCGACGGTCGTGGCATTGACCTCTGTAGGCGTGTCATTAATGGTTAACTGCATCGCTTACCTCCCGCTTTGGCTGACAAACCGCACAGTGCGGATGGACGGGCAGCGAAAAGTGCTGCCATGTCATGGTTTGTCCATCCAGTCGTGACAAGCGATTGGTACCGACCGCCTGCCCTACTAACAGTTTTATTCCTTCCAGCGCTTGCGCGGTGGCCATCATGCCGACTACCGGCCCCATCACCCCAGCTTCAGCGCAGCGTGTGGGTTCAGAAAGCGTCACGTCTGCAAAGGCGCACGCGTAACATGCGCTATGCGGTTGATAAACCAATAACTGACCTTGCCAGCCAATCGCAGCGGCGCTCACCAAGGGTGTACCAGCCTCTACACAGGCTTGATTGACTGCATGGCGAGTGGCGAGATTATCACTGCAATCAAGCACCACATCCGCCATCGCCACTTCAAGCGCCAGACGTTCACCCTCAAGATAGGCATTGATGGCTCGGCACTGGCAATGAGGATTCAGCGCGACCAAGTTAGCGGCTAGCGCTGCGGCTTTATCGGTGCCGATTTGCGCCTCCCGATACGCCACCTGACGCGCCAAATTAGATAGCTCAATGTGGTCCGAGTCAGCAATCGCTAACTGACCCACACCAGCGCCTGCAAGATAGAGGCCCGCGGTGGTTCCAAGCCCACCGGCACCGACCATTAATACGCGCGCCTTGCTAAGTGCCTGCTGCCCGCACTCTCCGACTTCTGGCAGCATGATTTGCCGGCTATAACGCAAGTATTCACTGTCCGATAGCATCACGCCCTCCTTGCTGTCGGGATGGATTCAGACAGCGATTAAACGCGTCAATGCGCGCCGCTAAATCGGGCGCTTGCGTCACGGCGCGGACTACCGCAATGGCGTCCACGCCGGTGCGCCAGACTTCGGGAGCTCGGTCGAGATCAATACCGCCAATCGCCACCGTCGGGAAGCGGCCCTCCACAGTCGCCACCTGCTGCGCTAACGCTGAAATACCTTGCGGTGGTTCGGCGAGCTGTTTGGTGGTGGTGGGAAAAATATGGCCGATGGCGAGATAGCTTGGCGTGAGTTCAACCGCTGCAGCGAGCTGTTCTGGACTGCGCGTCGAGACGCCAAGGCGCACGCCTTGTCGTGCGAGCCGGTCAAGATCCGCCTCACGTAAGTCTTGTTGCCCTAGATGGACGCCATAGGCGCCAGCTTCAAGCGCGAGCTGCCAGTGATCGTTGATAAACACCTGCGCATGGTGCGCGCGGCCCAATGCCACCGCGCGCTGTATCCAATCCGCCAATTGTGGATGCGCTGGCTGCTTCACGCGCAGTTGCACAGTTTTCACCCCCAAACAAAGCAAGCGTTCAAGCAAATCCACATCGTCCACCACCGGATATAATGGGCCTACGCCTTCAGACATAGGCGCAAACGGAGTCAAACTCATGATCCCACCTTGTCGCTGTCTTCCACCTCAGTACCGTGTTGTGGCTGAAGATGGGATTTTTGCAGGTAGAGCTCACTGCCCTTTTCTCGGAATTCTTGCGATTTTTGCTGCATGCCTGCTAACGGGTCTTCCAGCATAGCGACATCAATCGCTTGACCCGCGGCGGCATAGCCGTTTTCTTTGGCGTAGTCCCGGACTTCCTGGCTGATTTTCATGGAGCAGAACTTCGGTCCACACATCGAGCAAAAATGTGCGACCTTGCCCGACTCTTGAGGCAGTGTTTCATCGTGATAGGCGCGTGCCGTGAACGGATCAAGGGATAGATTGAACTGGTCTTCCCAGCGGAATTCAAAGCGCGCTTTAGAAATGGCGTTATCACGCACCTGCGCCCCCGGGTGTCCTTTAGCTAAGTCCGCAGCATGCGCGCAAAGCTTGTAGGTGATAAGCCAATTTTAACATCCTCCTTATTGGGCAGACCCAGATGTTCTTTGGGCGTGACATAACAGAGCATCGCACACCCAAACCAGCCAATCATCGCCGCACCAATGCCGGAGGTAATATGATCGTAACCGGGAGCAATGTCGGTGGTTAGAGGGCCGAGAGTATAGAAAGGCGCTTCATGGCAATGGGTGATCTGCTCGTCCATGTTCTCTTTGATCATATGCATGGGCACGTGGCCAGGGCCTTCAATCATCACCTGCACATCGTATTCCCATGCCACCTTGGTGAGCTCGCCCAGGGTACGTAGCTCACTGAATTGCGCTTCGTCGTTCGCGTCTGCCACTGAGCCGGGACGCAGCCCATCGCCCAACGACAAAGACACGTCGTAAGCGGCACAGATTTCGCAGATTTCGCGAAAATGGGTATAGAGGAAGCTTTCTTGATGATGCGCCAAGCACCATTTGGCGATAATCGACCCACCACGCGAGACAATCCCAGTCACGCGATTGGCGGTCATGGGCACATAGTGCAAACGCACCCCAGCGTGAATGGTAAAGTAGTCGACCCCTTGCTCGGCTTGCTCTATCAAGGTATCGCGCATGACTTCCCAGGTCAGGTCTTCGGCAATGCCGTTCACTTTCTCAAGCGCCTGATACATAGGCACAGTGCCAATCGGGACTGGGCTATTACGTAAAATCCACTCGCGGGTTTCGTGAATATTGCGGCCCGTCGATAAATCCATCACCGTATCCGCACCCCAACGAGTCGACCATACCAATTTTTCAGTTTCTTCCTCTATTGAGGAGCTCACCGCTGAGTTACCAATATTGGCATTCACTTTCACCAGGAAGTTACGCCCGATGATCATCGGCTCCGCTTCTGGGTGATTAATGTTAGCCGGAATAATCGCCCGCCCTTCGGCGAGCTCTTGGCGCACAAATTCGGGGGTGATTTGTGATGGCAAATCCGCACCAAAGCTTTCCCCGGGATGCTGGCGGTTCAGCTGCTCTTCACGATACTGCTGACGCCCCATATTTTCGCGAATGGCGATAAATTCCATTTCTGGGGTAATGATGCCTTGGCGTGCGTAATGCAGTTGAGTCACACACTGATTAGGTTTCGCGCGGCGGATAGATGGTAAGGCACTAAAGCGAAGTTCATCCAAGGTTTCATCACTGAGGCGGGTTTGGGCATAGTCAGAGCTCACCGCATCAAGAAACTCCGTATCGGCACGTTCATCGATCCAGGCTTTTCGCACTGGCGCTAAGCCTTGGTAAATATCGATAGTACTCTGTGGGTCGGTATAAGGCCCTGATGTGTCATAAACCCGAATGGACTCATTGTCTTCATACTGAGGCTTTTCTTTGCTGCCGCCCACAAAGGTGGGGGAAAGATGGATCTCGCGCATCCCGACGCGAATGTCAGGTCGCGAGCCCTCGACATAGACTTTTTCCGAGTTGGGGTAGGTTTGCGCAGAAAGGGAATCGATAAAGGATTTGGCCTCAAGGCGGGCCTGTTTACGGGTCGACATAGCATTACTCCGGTGTTCATTATGGGAATTAATGCTTGCCGGAAAACGCTGAATTTGAGATGTGAGCAAACTGGCAGACGGGTTGCGTCTGTGATCTGAAGCATCTCTTGTTCCCTTCGCTGGTCTTAACCAGATCAGGTTCAACGGATCCCACTTTATGTGGTCTCAGCCAATTGGCACTCCGACAAGTTCAATGCCAGTATAAGAAATCACCGCCGCAACAACAAGCGACGTACGCGATGTTTTCTATTACCCGGTAATACGTCCCAACAGCCAAGCCCCCATCGCTGCCGCTCCGAGGCATAAGGCGAGATTCAAACCAACATTTAGCAAGGCTTTCACCGTTTCTCCATGTTGGAACAGCATCAAGGTATCGACAGAGAACGTCGAGAAGGTGGTAAAAGCCCCTAAAAAGCCAATCGCAATCAGTTGACGCCAAGGGACCGGGGCAATTAGCTCTTGCTCATCGCCGCTAAAAAGACGCCCATTGCTAATGAGCCCAGCACATTAACCATTAGGGTGCCATACGGGAATCCTCGACCAAACACCGCGACGCTCCACTCTGAAACTAAAAAACGCGAGGACGCCCCTAATGCGCCACCAAGCCCTACCCACAATATGCTTACCACTGGGTGCTCCTTTCGATTGGTAAAAATTCATCATACCGCGACATGTGAACAAGAAACAGGAGGAAGAAAAAGGGAAGAAAGGCGTGATTACTACTACAGACAGTAGACATAAAAAAAGCACCAACAATGTCGATGCTTTAATATTTGGCAGGGGTAGAGGGATTCGAACCCCCAACACGCGGATTTGGAATCCGCTGCTCTGCCAGTTGGAGCTATACCCCTGTAGATAGTTGCCTATTGTAACGATCTCGCGACAAATTACCACCATCAATTACTAGTCAAACGTTTAATCGCTTATTTATAAAGCGATCTGTCTGGTCGACCAATAACAAAAAACCCCAGCTTTTCAGCTAGGGTTTCTAAGTAGTGGCGGAGTGGACGGGACGTCGAACCCGCGAACCCCCGGCGTGACCCAGGCCGGTATTCTAACCAACGTCGAACTTACCTAACCTCCGACCACCAAATTCTGTACTCGCTAAAGGCCATTTATGATACTTCTTACGTCTTTAAAGTTCAAATTGTTAACTCTAAAGCCTTGGCATCAATCCCGAAGACTGAACCCCATCAGGACGGCTGCGAACTTGACCAAAGGGACAGCCTACGAAGGGGAGC
>AQOF01000044.1 GCA_000565345.1 Salinivibrio costicola subsp. costicola ATCC 33508 = LMG 11651
AGCTTCATTATCTTCCACCTTATAGCCCCAACCTCAACCCAATAGAGCGGTTATGGAAGGTCATGAACGAGCATGCAAGGAATAATCTCTATTTCAAAACTAAACGGGATTTTGCACAAGCGATTGACCGATTTTTTACTGTGACTCTTCCTGAGATCGCAGGGTCTTTGACGTCTCGTATTAACGATAACTTTCAGATGTTCAACCATGCATCTTCAAGTTAATTGGGTATACGGTCACGTTGGACTCACCCTCTGATCATCAACACGATTATCATGGCCTCGTGGCTGCGGGGGCGTTGATTGGCTATTTAGAGCGTATTTTGATCCTGACCTTTACCTTGCTTGGCAGCTATACGGCCGTCGGTTTTGTGCTGGCAGCCAAGTCGATTTTCCGCTTTGGTGAGCTGACGCGTTCTACCGATCGCAGCCTAACCGAATACGTTTTAATTGGTTCGTTATTGTCGGTAGTGATCACGACATTAGTGGGCGTTGTGATCACACAAAGCCTCACTTTGCTATAATTAGCCTTTTATAGCTAAAAGATAAGAATTAGCCTTTTTAGGCTTAAAACATGGACTGGTATTAAGAAACGATGCGTCAGTCAGTCGTTTGGCGAACGATAAAAAGAACATTGTTTATTGGAACTTGCTTGATGCCCTCAGGTCATTAATAGGATGCTTGTTTGTTAAATTACTGTTATGGCTAAATAAACCTGAAGGAAAAGTATGTCCCGACACATTTTACTCACCGGAGCACTGGCGGTGTCCTTGCTCTCAGGGTGCAGTTTTCAAGGAGAGTCACACGTGAAAGCTTCCAGCCCAGGCGAACTGAGTGCGCCTGTCGCGAAAAAAATCCCTCATGAAATGACCATTCACGGCGACACGCGCGTGGATAACTACTATTGGATGCGTGATGATGCACGCCAAGATCCTGATGTGATCGCCCATCTTAATCAAGAAAACGCCTACGCCGATCAGGTGCTCGCACACACTGAGCCAATGCAGGCCAAACTATTCGATGAAATCAAAGGGCGTATCGTCAAAGACGATGCCTCGGTTCCCGTCAAAAAAGGCAGTTATTTCTATTCCAGTGAAGTGGAAGGCGATGATGAATATCGCACCTATGTGCGTGCCAAAGACTTTGCGGGCACCGATAAAACGGTGATTTTGGATGTCAACGCGCTCGCGAAAGGGCATGAGTTTTACAGCATTGGCCAACTGAGCGTCAGTCCAAACGAAAACCTATTAGCGTATGGAGAAGATACCCTCAGCCGCCGCGTTTATACCATTCAAGTTAAAGACCTCACTACCGGTGAGTACCTCGATGATAAGGTTGAAGGCGCCTCGAGCAGTATTGTGTGGCAGAACGACAACCAAGCCTTTTACTGCATCAAAAAAGATCCGCAAACCTTGCTAGGGTTTCAGGTGTATCGCCACCGTTTGGGGACCCCGCAATCCACTGATGATTTAATTTACGAAGAAACCGATACCAGCTACTACACCGGCTTGAGCAAAAGCAAAGACGGTGAGCAAATCTTTATTTGGCACGCCAGCACCGAAACCAGCGGCGTATCGCTCGTGGATGTCAATGATCCGAATGCTACTGCCCAAGCGTTTTATCCGCGAGAAACCGGCATAGAATATGAAGTGGCGAAGCGTGGCGAGTGGTATTACATCTATACCAACTACCAAGCGGTCAACTTCCGCTTGATGAAGGTACACCAAAGCGAGCGTGACGATCGCAGCCAATGGCAAGATGTGATCGCGCCAAATGATAAGGTGCAGTTGGTTGATTTCACCCTGTTCGACAACCATCTAGTGTACGAGCAGCGCGAAAATGGCTTGCCGCGTACCACGGTGCAAAACCTGATTAACGGTGATGAATATCCGTTGCAGTTTGATGATTCGGCTTATGCGGCTTATCTGACGGGCAACGCAGAAATGGATAATACCGCTGTGCGTGTGTACTACACCAGCTTGACCACACCGGGCACCTACTACGAGTTTGATTTGGCGTCGGGTGAGCGTGAAATGCTCAAACAAAACCAAGTGCTGGGTGAGTTTAATCCGGACAACTACCAGTCAGAGCGGGTGATGATCACCGCGCGTGATGGTGCGCAGGTGCCTGTGTCTTTGGTGTATCGTAAAGACCGCTTCAAAAAAGACGGCACTAATCCGATTTATCAATACGGTTACGGCTCATACGGCGCCACCATGGAGCCCACGTTCTCCACCACGCGTTTAAGCCTGTTGGATCGCGGCTTTGTGTTTGCGATTGCGCATATTCGCGGTTCTGAAATGCTAGGACGCCCTTGGTATGACGACGGTAAAAAGCTGACCAAAAAGAACACTTTTAACGACTTTATTGATGTGACCCAAGCGCTCACCGCGCAAGGCTATGGCGATAAAGACAAGGTGTTTGCCGTCGGCGGCTCAGCAGGTGGCTTGCTAATGGGGGCAATCATCAACCAAGCGCCAGAGTTGTATTTAGGGGTGGCCGCGCATGTGCCGTTTGTGGATATTGTCACCACCATGTTGGATGAGTCAATTCCACTGACCACCAACGAGTATGACGAGTGGGGCAACCCCAACGACAAAACCTACTACGAGTACATGCTTAGCTATTCACCGTACGACAATGTCACCGCGCAAGACTACCCCAACTTGTTGGTCACCACAGGCTTGCATGACTCACAAGTGCAGTACTTTGAGCCGATGAAATGGGTCGCGAAACTGCGTGAGCTGAAAACCGACAACCATACGCTGGTGTTTAAAACCGATATGGAAGCCGGCCACGGCGGCGCATCGGGACGCTTTAAGCGGATTAAAGAAGATGCATTGGAATATGCCTTCTTCTTCGACTTGCTCGATAAGCAGGATGAACAATAGCTGGCCATAGAGTGTATTGACTTATGGTTGAGGTATGAGCCTCAACCATAATGATTGGCGTGTGGCAGTTTATGATGCAGCTTTGGTTTTTAGTTCCTCTTTCATGAGCCGTACTGCTGGTATTGCACATAATAACGTGACCAGGGTTAAGCCCATCAGTACTGGCTGAAATGAACCCGAGTGTGCGCCCTGCACATACAGTATCGCGACTATCGCCGGTCCGACAGAGGCACCCAGCAAGGTTAGGAGCCGTGATAACGCACTGGCATCCGGAGTTTGTGTTGGCTCCAAGTCATGATAAGCATGCGACATCCCCAATAAGGTCAACAACCCAATGCCTGCACCACGTAGAACCATGGTCAACGCGATGAGGGGATCGCTTCCCTGAATGCCCGGCCATAGAAACGGCACGGTTCCCATAACAGCAAGGCTGCAGCCCAGCAACGCGGTATTCCCGACACCAAGTCGCTCACACAGGTTTTTTAGGTAGGGACGGGAAACCAACGCCCCAAGGCCATGCGCGCCGACCCACACACTGGCCAGCCATTCACTGTGTCCAAATCCCTGAATAAACATCAGGGCAGCGCAAACAGCCCACCGTAAAAACTGATACTCGAGAGAAATAGCAAACCCATTGAGGCACTAAAGGATCCCACGCTAAAAACTTTTAACCGGATGAGCGGCTGCTGGCTTCGTTTTCGTGTATGCCGCACAAACAGGAGCAACAAACCGGCACCGATAAAAGATGCTCCTCCAGTTTCAAGCCAATGCCCCCCTCCCTGGTGGCCGAGATCAGACAAAGACGACAGGCTGTACATCAACAAGACCAGTGCCGGCGCGAGTAACATAAATCCAAGTCCGTCGAACCGGTTGTTCGCCTGTGAGGACGCGTCGCTAGGCTGGCGGACTTGCTGAAAGTCATCATTGGTAATCATCACCCAACCCAGCACAATGCCCACCAATCCAATTGGCAGGTTGATATAGAAAATCATTCTCCAGTCGCCAATATGAAGGAGGTACCCCGCCAGAAGCGGCCCGGCGATCGGGGCCAGAACTGTCGGTACCGCCATCGTCGCCATCGCTGTTTTCAGCAATGGTTTACCCACGGTTTGGACCAAAACGGTCTGCATCACGGTCATTAGGATCCCGGCCCCGACTCCCTGTACAGCGCGGCTCACCAGCAGCCAGTTGATTGTTGGCGAGACTGAACACAATCCAGAGCCTACAGAGAAAACCACCAGTCCGGTGATCCAGAATGTTTTCGCCCCCCACTGCCGGGTTGCCCAAGCACATACCGTCACCGTCACGGCAGCAACCAGGGTATACAGCACAGAAACCCACTGTATTTGGGTGACGGACGCTGAGAGGCTGGTGGACAGGTCCGGCAGGGCCACCCCCAGAATCGTGGCATCTATCAGTGGTAAACAAACCCCGAAGATCAAGCTGACGATGACCCAACGCTGCGCTTTGCTGAACATAGTGTTTTCACTATTGTTTGCGTTTTTCATGTTAAGCCTCCATTGCTAACAGTCGTTGTGCTATATCGCCTTGGGCTCATCTTATTCTCTGAAGTTGAAATAGATAACTGACTCATGTCTCACTCATATAATTGTTTATAATAGAAAAGTGTGTTTTGCTTTCATGGTCGGAGCTCGATGACTCGCCATATCAACATTGTCGAGTTAACTATTTATACTAGGAATGGAGCTGAGTGAATTTCGTATATATGGCAAAAAGTATCGAGAATCAGTCAATCCACCACGATCCGTCCATGGAGCCCATGACGCATCTGGATTTGAACGAACAAACGCCGATCCGGCTATCGCCAAACAGGTCGTTGAGCGGGCGGAAGTCGCGCTCCATCACCATCCCTGGGGACAGATGGTGTTCTCTGATACCGGCGTCGTGCAGGTCAAAACCCCGCAGGTTGCGTACTTGGTGCCGCCGCAACATGCAGTCTGGATCCCTCCTGGTGTTGCCCATGACTCTTCATTACTTGAAAAGGCAGAAATATTCTCTGTCTATATGTTCCAAACTAATTGTTACTTTCACGGCGAAACATGGCGTAAAGAGTGGGGAGTCTGTCGCTGTTTTCAGGTCAGTACTTTGCTCAGTGAATTAGTCAAGCGTATTGCAACTCAGACGACCGAAAAGATCGGCGAGCAGACATACAGTGCAATGTGCACTCTCATAAGCTCAGAAGTGAGGCAAGCTCAAAAAGTCGCTCTTGGCCTACCGATGCCAGAAGATAAACGGTTGCGACATTTATGCGACTTATTTCTTCAGTCACCGTTACAAACGACAACACTGTCTGCCCTCGCGGGTCAAGTAGGCGCAAGTGAGAGCACGGTTGCGAGGCTATTTAGACAGGAATTACAAATGACGTTTAGGCAGTGGAAACATCAAGCTCTTTTGTCGAAGGCTATCGATATGGCGGCGATGAGAGTGCCAACGGGTATCATAGCCCAAGAGCTGGGCTATGCGACTCATAGTGCGTTCTCTTATATGGTAACGTCTTTGGTTGGTAAGCCACCTAAAGCATTTTTATATCAAGATAAAAATGACGATAGTACGCCTAAAATGAAATAAGTAGCGTGTTTTACCATTCTTTTTACAAGACCTTAGTTAAAGGTGAGGGTCTCGATTTAACATTGCCTCTCCGCATCTTCGCGCTTGATCACTTTGTGGCCTTCTTCAGTCACGCCATTTTTCCAATAGCTGCTGATGTAGATAAATTCGCGCTCAACATCACGATCGTTGCGGAAGTACTGGCGCAGTGCGCGCATGCTTTCAAATTCACAGGCACACCATACCGACACTTGCCCGGCTAACCAAGGCTGTGCTTTTACCGTCTCGGCCAACGTCGGGGTAGTTAGCCAAATGATCTCCATACCTGCGGGCGCGTCGAGTGGTTGGGCATCCTCTGCGGTATCGAGCTGGATCACCGCATAGCCTTTGGCATCGCGAGGCAAGGTTTTGATCTTGGCTGATAGTGCCGGCAACGCGGTCATGTCGGCAACCATAAAGAACCAATCCGCGTCGCGATTAATCGGCGCAATCGTTCCAGGGCCGGCAATGTTAATAGTATCACCCACTTGGGCATTCAGCGCCAAGCGCGCGGCAAAGCCACAGTCGGCTTGCTCGATTTGGTGGCGAACCATATCCACTTCAATTTGGTGCTGGCTAGGCATAAAACGGCGAATGGTATAGGTGCGCATCACAGGCGCTCACCTTCTGCTACTCCGCTCAGATCCGTGCTGCCCGCTTTATCAAACAGTAACTTGATATAGCTGCCTTCACAGTCAGCGGGGAAGTTCGCGAATGCGTCGCTTTGTAAGGTCAAGCGTTGCATATTGGGTGTGATGGTTTGGGTATCAATAACGTGCGTGAGGTGATAGCTAGGCTGTTTCATATTTTCTGACTTAAAATCATTATCATTTACAATTAATCATACCATCTGGATGCGAGATGTGTAAGTGCTTTACATTGTTTTACGCTTCTTAGCTAGGCAATGCCGTGAGAAGTGAGTAATATAATAGCGCATTATTATTACTAAAAAACAATCACATGGAGCAAAAATGAAGAAAGTCATACTTATGGGCGCGGTGGCGGTGTTGCTGTCGCTGAATGTCTCAGCCTCTGAGCTCAAGCCGATCATGAAAGAAATGAAAATGACCTTTAAAGAGGCGGCGAGCGCACAAAGCATCGAAGCGATGCAAGCACCGGTCGCGAAATTAGAAACCCTGATCGCGCAAGCCAAAGCGGGCAGCTATCCACCGGAAAAAGCAGAGACCTTCATGGAAGGGTTCGATAAACTGGCGGTGACGGTAGAGGGAATTGATGCCGCGCTGAGCGAAGGCGACCTCGATAAGGCACAACAAGGCATGCGCCAAATCGATGCCTTGCGTGAAGAGTATCACGACAAACGCAACCCAAGCATTTGGCAGCGTTTGTTCGGTTAATAGCCGAATAATAGGAATATAACGACAGCAGGTGCATGATGGCGACTCAAAAAACGATTTTGCGTTATCCCTCGCTGTCGGTGGCGTCTGCGTTCGATAAAGAGCAGGCGCTGATCCGCCGGATAGAGCAGGGCGAGCTCAACGAGGCATTACTGCTTTGGCAGCCAGATGCGCAAACCTTGGTGCTGCCGGCGGGCCAAAAATGGCCACAAACGCCTGAATTGCGCAGCGCCCTATCAGCGTTAGGTTGGCAAATACAGAGCCGCCGAACTGGCGGTGCGCCGGTGCCGCAACTACCCGGCGTAATTAACGTGTCTTATCTGACGGTGTGGCCGAATAACACCCCTTATCATATCCAGACGGCTTACCAGTATTTTTGCACCATTTTACAGTCTTTTTTCCAGCAGTTAGGCATTGCGACCACGGTGGGTGACACGCCCGGATCGTATTGTGATGGTGACTACAACCTCAATATTGATGGCAAAAAAGTGGTGGGAACCGCCCAGCGTATCCTGCGTTTAAGCGCGGGTGCAGGAATGGGCGCAGACGATGCCAAACAAATGGTGATGCTGGCGCAAGCGTGTCTGCTGATTGATGCCGATTGCCAACATATTGTTGCCCCTGTATCGCTGTGTAATCAGTTGTGTGGTCACGCCGATCGCATTGAGGCCGAGGTGCATACTCCATTAGCCGCGCACTTAGATGAACTGCCGGCAACCGAGCAGCTGTTTCAGTTGTTGACTCAAGCGTTTATGGCGCGCCCGCCACTCGTGGTGGGCAAGGTTTGAGGCCGCGGCTCAATATAGTATGCTTTAGCACAGTCATGCCTAAAACAAATCCCAAGGAAGTGAGGAATGCGCGTCCATCTTGTTATTCACGAGGCGTTTGAAGGCCCAGGAGCCATTTTAGATTGGTGTGACGAGCGTGCCTATCATGTGACCACCAGTCATTTGTATCGGGGCGAGCCGTTGCCAGAAACCGGTGAAGGCATTGATCTGCTGGTGGTACTCGGCGGGCCGCAAAGTCCAGATACGCCACAGTCTGAATGCCCACATTTTGATAGCCCGCGCGAGCAAGCACTTATAAAACAGTGCATTGAACAAGGCAGTGCGGTATTAGGGATTTGCCTCGGCGCGCAACTGATTGGTGAGGCATTGGGCGCTTCGTATCAGAAAAGTCCTGAGCCCGAGATTGGTTATTTCCCCATCCAGTTAACCGAAGATGGCCACATTGATGAGCATATGCCGCATTTTGCCCCACAAGAAATTGTGGGCCATTGGCACCATGATATGCCGGGGCTGACACCCAATAGTCGGGTATTGGCTAGCAGCGAAGGCTGTCCGCGCCAGATCGTGAAGTACGGACCACGGGTATATGGCTTTCAATGCCACCTTGAGTTGACGCCGCTGGCGATTGAAGGCTTACTGCACGCCGCCTATCCAGAGGGCGAGGCCGCTAAAAAGCGCTTTATTCAAGACCCTGCCTCCATTCGCGCCTTTGATACGGCACCGATGAATGCGCATTTGTTTGCCTTTCTCGATAGCGTGCTGACCGACAACGATCTCGTCACTGAGTGGCTGTTTTAAGCGATTAGGTTAGGAGCATGGTAACCGTAACTGTGCTCCGCTGCTAGGCGTCATTGTTTGAGCTTCATCGTCTGAGCGCCATCTAACGCGTGTTAGTGCAACATGCCTTCACACACGGTAGTGGCATCATCATCCAATAAACTCAACTCAATAGCTATCTTCATCGCTGCTACCACATCACCCACCGGCATGCTCGGGGCGCGGTGTTTGCACGCTTGTGCTGGGCTGTAGGGAATATGAATAAAGCCGGCGCGTACCTCGGTGTGATGAGCCAGCGCATGCATCAAGCCATAAAACACGTGGTTACACACAAAGGTGCCCGCGGTGTAAGAAATACTGGCAGGATGATGGGCTTCGTTTAATGCGTTCGCTAAACGGTTGAGGGGTAAGGTAGAAAAATAGGCGTTGGGCCAGATGGCACCACCGGCGTGCCATGCGGCTGCTTACCGGCGTTGTCCGGGATGGGCGCGTTCTGATAATTGATCGCTACCTTCTCTAAGCTTATCTCGGCGCGGCCACCGGCTTGGCCAAGGGCGATCACCATCACCGGACTGAGTGATTCTAGCGCGCTGTGTAACGTCGGTAAGCTATCGTCAAAGGTGCAGGGCAGGCGCACGGCTTTAACGATGCACTCCTCATTGGGCTGCCAGCCTTCTAATGCTTGTGCCACTTGCCAAGATGGGTTTTCACTCTCGCCGCCGAACGGTTCAAATCCGGTTATCAATATCGTGTGCATCCAATGCCTCGCGTAAAAAAGCGGTAGAGCTGTACTCTACCGCAGGTTTACCAGCCAATCACGCAAAGGAAGATTTATTCAAACAGATAGAGATAATCCTCATAACCGGCATCGGCCATTTTATCGACGGACACAAAGCGCATTGCGGCTGAGTTCATGCAATAACGCAAGCCGGTGGGTGCGGGACCATCCTCAAACACATGGCCAAGGTGCGAATCCGCCACCTTACTACGCACCTCGGTGCGGCTGAAAAACAGCGAGTTGTCCGGTTTGGTAACCACGTACTGCTTATCGATGGGCTGCGTAAAGCTTGGCCAGCCGGTACCGGATTTGTATTTATGGGTGGAGGAGAACAGCGGCTCACCCGAAACGATATCGACATAAATACCAGCTTGCTTGTTGTCCCAATACGGGTTTTGGAACGCGGGTTCAGTGCCGTCTTCTTGTGTGACCTCGTATTCCATGTCTGACAACATCGTGCGTATTGTTTCATCCGAGGGACGCGAGTAGCGGATATTCGTTGATGTCTTATCCTCCGCTTTTTGCGCATCGATCATTTCTCGCAAGGTGACCGGGTTGTCTTTGCGATCGTCACCAAAAATCTCGTCCAGATACTGATCGCGACCCGATGCGTAGCGATAATAGCTGTAACGTACGCTGTGGTTTTTATAATAATCCTGATGATAACTTTCTGCTGGCCAGAATTTCTCGAATGGGATCAACTCGGTTTTGAGCGGCTTTATGAACACGCCTAACGCGCCAATTTCCGCCATAAAATCGGCAGCAATTTGTTTTTGCGTTTCAGATCGATAAAAGATCGCGGGGCGATACTGCGGGCCGCGGTCAACGAATGAGCTTGATCATCGGTGGGGTCAATATGACGGAAGAACTGATCTAACACCTGCTCATAACTCACCAAGTTGGATCATAGGTGACATCAATTACCTCGATATGCCCGCTGGTGCCGGACGAGACTTCTTCATAGGTTGGGTTTTCAAGCTCACCGCCTGAGTAGCCAGACACCACATCAATCACGCCGTCGAGCTTTTCAAGGTCGGCTTCGGTACACCAAAAGCAACCGCCGGCAAGGGTCGCCTTTTGATAGCCTTGGGCTGTGGTGGCGGTATCTTTCACCGCCGCATAACTTGCTATCGATAGCAAACTGAATACTGTGAACGCGATGACTCGCCAAATTGACTTACGCTGTTTCATTATTGCCTCGTTATCAGAGTTTGTCCGTGTAAGACCTGCTTACTGCGCAGAAACTTTCATCAACTCACTCATTTTTATTTATAGCAATAGATAGCGTACAAAGTCATACAAGGATCAATAAAGCGGTTAGGATCACCAAAGCAACTGGCCTAACACAGGTGCAAGTAACACAGTGACCATGCCGGCAATCATCATCACCACGCTAGATACTACTCCTTCTTCGTGACCAATTTGATACGCTTTAGCGGTACCGGCACCGTGGGCTGATGCACCCAAACTGGCGCCGCGTCCCAAGCCGTGATCGAATCGCAATCACGGTCAAAATACTTTCACCGATTGCCATATATCGCCAGTGAGAACACAAACAGCGCGGTGAGATCGCTT